>CAVLCI010000024.1:0-21554 GCA_963661415.1 Bifidobacteriaceae bacterium
AGAATATCATTGTTTACCATAAAGTGTTCTTTTAATGGCCTCGATATGTATTGTTAGCAAAAAGATGTTTTCTATCAATCTTCTATCAAGCAATAGATATGAATTTATGTCCTGTACCATGCGTGCAGGATTGAGGAAAATTAACAATAATGATAAAATTTCGATTATCAATAATGAGTTGAAAGAGAGGTGAAGACAGCAATACTTTGACATTACTTCAAAAGTTAAATGCTGTCTTTTTATATTTTTAAATTGAAAATACTTTTTGCGGGGAGGAAGTAACATGAAAAAAATTTTATCAATATTATTAAGTGCTTTAATGGCATTATCAATGGTTGGTTGCGGGGACAATACAACTAATTCAAATACAGAAAACATGGCTACTAGTTCTTCAGAGGTTAACACCACAGAAGAAGAAATTCCAGATGATTCAACAGAAGAAATTCAACCTGAAGAAAAAGTAATAGGCGAAGAAATAAATACTGAGGAAGAACATGAAACTGATTCCGAAGAGCAAACAGATGAGGCGTCTGAAGAAATAGAAAACGATAAGTTGAATGCACAACAGATGAATTCTATTACTATGCTTAACTATTTAACTGTTCTTGCTGAAAATATTATGATTTCTCCAAATAATCGATTAGTTCTAGAAGAATCTTATTCAACGCTATATAACAATATTTCTCCAAATTCCGTCGATAAAGAAACTCAAAACCAAATCACTGAGTTAATGCGAACAATCAATTCATTGCAAATGAACGATACAAAAAGAAGTAGAATTCAATATTTATATGATCAAGGAAAAGCACAAGCTATACGAAGCGCTATTCCTTCTCCACTTGCTATTCTAAATGTAGTCCAATCAACTGATCCACTAAAGGCCATTGTCTCAGTAACTGCACTTGCTCTTAACTCTTATACAGGATATAAATCAGCTGTTTCTGAAGCAGAAAGTCAATATCTTCAAAGCAATTGGGAACTAGAGGATAACGAAACAAAATATTTAAATAATGCAAGAATCAATGTTTTTAACTACTTAATGGACATTGTACGTAACAACTCTCTTCCAGGTGAATTAGCTCTAAATTCTACTGATGTAGAAACTTATTTAGAAAAGAAAAACGCAAATAATATAGATAGAAGTCTTCAATTTCTTGAAACTAACCAAGAAACATACAAGGCATATTATGGATACTGGTTATTTTTAGCTGATGCATATTATCAAACAGGTGATTACGAAAAATGCCTTGAAGCATTTAATTCTTTTGAGGACTTAGATATCAAAATATTTAGAAAGAATCACGATTTAGCTAATGTACTTCCAGATATTATCTGTGCAGGACGAGAAATTCTTTCTGGTGATGATTTAATTAATTTCGAAGAAAAATATGGAAAGATGCTTATGGATAACGCTTCTTCTAGCGATTGGACTTTACAATATTTTGCTGTTCAAACATACATTGATCTATATTCCAAAACAAATGATTTAACTTATTTGCAATCAGCGTATACATGGACATTAACAATTATTGATGAACTACTTGATACTCAAAAAGAAAAAAACTCCGAGTATCTGGCCGAGCTTCAACTTAAAGATGAAAAAACTGGCACAAAAGAAGAAAAGAATGATGCAAAAGAATACAACAAAATCCTTAAAGAAAACAGAAAAATAGAACTTCCTCCTGTTTATGAACCTTTATTGATCAATTGTCAGCTACTATTTGCAATAGCTGATAAATTAAATATATCTAGCTCAGAGCAATCAAAAATAGATAGAATTCTACACGAAAAAGGCGAAAAACTTTTCTTATCAGATGCGATTGACAACGAATTCTGGATGAATTCTAATTCTCCATATACATATGATATGGCAATTGAAAAAGGTCTAACAAAAACAGAACTTCTTATTTCAGCGAATATATTAAATAGCGATTCAACAATTGAAGTAATCCTTAACGGAGTTACTTACGCCGATTGGAAACTCAAGGAAGTAGACAGAAATGGAGAGAGTGAAGTTACAAGCTTCGAAGCTTCATATCAAAGTGAAACTTTTAAAAAAGCAAAGTTTAATAATGGTGATATTGTCGAAGTAATCATTACTCCTTGTGAAGGTATAGAACCTATTAGTACTACTTTTATTGTTAATAAAGGAAAGTTATCCACTAAATTTGAAAGGCAGTAATTATAATTTATGCATATAAAGAATAAATTAATATATCTATTAATAATTAGTATCATCTTTATATTGACTGGTTGTAGCAGTACTACAGAAAGCGATAACTTAGGACAACTTAAAGTTACATTCATAAATGTAGGTCAAGGAGATGCCATATTGTTGGAATGTAATGGACATAATATGCTTATTGATGGTGGAAGTGCATCAACAAATAATGTTTATCTCACTCTTAGCGAAAAAAGCATCGACGCTTTCGATTATGTGTTTTGCACTCATCCAGATGAAGATCATATAGGGGGTTTAACTCTTGCATTAGAAAACTCTAAAGTTAATAAATATTTTTGTTCATCTGCAGATAAAGACACAAAATCATACTTTGATTTTAAAACAATGATAGAAAGTCAAAACAAAAAGCTAAACACTCCAAAAGTTGGTGATACATACAAATTTGATACAGCAAACATTGAAGTGCTTGCAGTGGATACAGATACTAGAGGTGGAAATTATTCCAATGATTCTTCCATCGTTTTAAAAGTAACATTTGGTGATGTTTCGTTTCTATTCACTGGAGATGCTGAAAAAATCACAATAGATGAATTACTTAAAAGTGGTAAAAATTTAAGAAGTGATGTTTTAAAAATAGCACACCATGGAGCAGCTGAATCTTCTCCAAAAAATTTTATCAATAAAGTTAGCCCTCGTTATGCGGTTATCTCTGTAGGTGCTAATAACAATTACAATCATCCAGATGAAGAAACAACAACGATTCTAAATGATTTAGGCATTAAAACCTATATTACAAGTGAAAAAGGATCAATTATTTTTGATACAGATGGAAAAAATATATCTGTTTCATTCAAATAATTTATATTCAAATTAAATTCATTAATGGCATAGCTATAAAAGCTATGCCATTACTATTTTCTATTTATATTAAAGTATGTTTCAAATATCTCATCTAATGCCTTAGCGATACTAGTAAATGGTAAATTCAAGTCTAATGTCTTTACTGTAATTTGATTACCATGCATTTGATATACATTGTTAGGATAGATTTCTTCTTCAGTTTTAGCATATAGTAGCATACCTGAAACAGTATGTTCTTTATCTTCAAATTCATAATCTCTATTTTTTACATAAGTAAATATTTGATAAAGATTATTAGAATGAATTGTATATTTATCAAACTGTTGTTGTAATGTATGACTATAATACTTTGCATCAATAATTAAAACAGTATTATCTAATTGAAGTGTTATATCCGTCTGCATGATTGGTAACATTGTTCCTACTCCATCATCTAATGACCAAGGAATTTGAGATGCTTTTACAGATAATTTAGGATAGTTCTGTGCATAATATTCCAGAATGAATTTTTCATATAAGCGACACATTCTTTGTTCATCTATAAATGATGCTAATAGATAATCACCTTTATCTGTTGTTAGTAACATTCCTTCTATAATTAATTGACAGATACTAATTAGCATTCGGTAATTTTGATTATTTCTTTGAAATCGAATAGATATCCATTTAATTGTCGATGGATCTAGAGTATCAACGTTAGAAAAGAATAGCATTTCTTTTTTTAGTTCATCTTTATATTTAGCTTTTACTTTAGAATGCTTTAGTAATAACATCACTGTTGTTTTAAGAATCTGATTCAACAAATTATTTTCTGATAATTCATCATACTCACAAGTTAAAAGCTGTTTTCTTTGCATTCTATTTTGGATAGTTCCTTGTATATTGATTTTTCCACGCATAACACTCAAATCTTCTTGTCGATTCAAGTATTCTCGATACAATCCTTGTTTAATTTGTACTCCTATCCCTTTTGATAAAATTGCCGCAAATAGATTATGTGCATCATCAAACTTTTCTAATGCGATATTCTCGTATTGCGTTTGATTTAGCGTTTGGAATGCATAAGATAACATGTAATAAATATTTTTGATGAGAATATTCTTATTCTTAATCATTGAAATATACCATGTAAAATATTTTCCCAACGTTGTACTTTGTCATTATCATCAAACCAATATTCTCTTAACATTGGAAGAATATCAAAATCAACTACATCCATCATCCATTCATTTGTACACTCTGTTACACCACAGAAATAACTATGTCCAATACAGAATCCTTTTCCTAAAGATTTATCTAACATAATTTCTTTATTTAATTCCATTACTTTCTCTATGAGTAAATCAAATGTCTCATCATTTAAACTTCTTTGATAATTTTTAAAGCCTTCAGAATCAAATCCAGGCTCCATATCAATAAAACTAAATCTTCTACGTAATGCATAATCAATCATTGCTAGACTTCTATCAGCTGTATTCATCATACCGATAATATGTAATCGTTCTGGCACAAAGAAACTAAAACCGTTATAAGCAAGTGTAGCCTTTGTTCCACGATAATCTTTTTCTATTAACATTAACAACTCACCAAAGATCTTACTCATATTCCCACGATTGATTTCATCAATGATAAAGAAATAATCTAGATTTGGATGATTCGCTGCTTTTTGACAGAAACGATAGAATATACCGTACTTTAATTCAAAACCTTCTCCTTCCGGTTTATATCCCATCATAAAATCTTCATAAGAATAATTTTGATGAAACTGTACAAATTCAATTCTGTCATCATCCTTTTCACCCATAATAGAGTAAGCTAATCTCTTAGCCGCAAATGTCTTACCTACTCCTGGTGCTCCTTGTAAGATAATATTCTTTTTCTTTAACAAGACAGATACAAGACGATTATATTTTGCTTCAGACATATATACTTCATTAAGGAATTGTTCTTTAGAATATGTCTCCATTGATTTTTCTGTAGTAGGTACTGCATTATATTTTTCATCTAGTTCACACTCATTAAGCTCATCATAGTACCTACTAATATAAAAGCCCACATCAATGGTAAGCGTTCTAAGTTCCTTGTCTTGATAACATGTATCTGTAAGCACAGAATCCAGCATATTCCTAAGCTCATCATCTTTTTTTAATTCATCACACAATTCATTATAAAGTGCATAAAAGTTTCTTAAATTATCTGCATATGCGCCTTTTTTAAAAATCAAATCGCTCTCTAAAGCTTCCGCAACCTTTTTCGTTTCACCATACTTATAAATATAATATTTATCTGGATATCTAAGCCACAAATAAGTCGTAATAGCATTTTCATGTTGGTAATGTTGTGAAGCACCTTCCCCATATTTATCAAGCAAAACGGAAGATTGATCTTTAAAAGATAGTATTCTAGTCACAACATCTTGTGTTTCATCAAATAGGGCTATAAACATAGCTCTTACTTCTTCAGGTGCTTGTTTAGCAAAGCCTTCAATCATAGAAGCAGGATAGTTATTCATTGAAGCCAGTAAGTTATAAGTTTTAGATAATGAACGAGTTAACATCTCCTCAAAATCACTGGCATTAATATCCCAGTTTTCTTGAAAACACTTTATCGCTTCCCATTTAAACTTTTCTTCTGGCCAATGCTTTTGTACAAAATCTTTTTTGTAACTCTTTAAGATACTATCTAACTTAGAATGATTAATCATAACTTCCCTCCGATTGATTTTTTATTCAAATGAAGCCTTTAATCGTTCACGTAAATAATCTCTTAAAGCATCATTTGTACAATACACATAACAACCTTTCATTCCACGAGTCATTAATGTACGATATGTATTTTTTATTATTTCATCACCTATAGCTTTTGCTTTTTCAGGATTTGTTTTCGCTAATGTTTTAATTCCTTTAATCGATTGGTCTGTCTTTGCTCGTTTTGAGTAATCTGTAATGACATGATTATTTTCATATCTCATATCATCACCAATAATGACACCCACATAATCAAATTCTAATCCTTGTGAAGTATGGATACAGCCTATTTGATCAATTGAAGTATCGTCTATTGCAAATATAGATGACCCTAAATTCCAACTCATTTCAAAATCACCAATCTTGATATCATGTACATTTGTATTTTGCTTACCTTCTTTAATCCAATCCCAACAATATCCAGCAAGCATTCTTGAACGGTGGTTTTCATTATTTTTCTCTACAATTAAGTTTCTAACTTCATTTGGATTATCAAAGATACGAATATCATAATCGATACCATTCAAGTTATAGTTAGCTGTTTCTCTTATTTCTAAAACATTATCTAACCACGATAAATAGCCATCAGAACCATTACAACGGAATTGTGAAGTTAATTGTAATTTAGTGACTTTTGAATTTTCTAGTTTTGCCCACTTTTCAATTTCTGCAACACTTCCTATATCACTCATCGTAACGCGTTGATTTTCATCAATAAAGAATACCGAGCATTTTGAAGCGTGTATAATTTCTTTCACTTGGTTCTCACCAACATTGTGGTACATTCCCGATTTTTCATTTAAACGATGTGCCTCATCTACAAGAATTGTATTGATTAATCCATCTTCAATCGAACTATAGATACCTGTTCCTTTAAACATATTATCAATACTACTCTTTTTCATTTGGCCTTTAAGTTTTGCAGAATAAACCTGTCTAGGAGCACTATTTTTAGAAGCATATTGTACAAACTGTCCTTGTTTTGTTAACTCAACAAGTAAATTTATTGCGATAACAGATTTACCTGTTCCTGGCCCACCTTGAACAATTACAGTACGCTTTTTATCATCATTCTTAGATTTCATTGATGCAGATAATATCTTCTCATATGCTACTTTTTGTTCATCAATCATGATAAATTCTTTATTTCCTTCAAGCATACTAGATAACGAATTTTGCAAGCTTTTAGATGGTCTAATTTTACCGTTTTCTATTTCATAAAGAATATCTTTGTTATCACCTGTTATTACAACCTTCTTAATAAAATTCCTAAGTTGCAGCGTTGAACCGTGAGTAAATATAGGTGCTTCATCAATATATGTTTGATATTGTTCATCTAAAATAGGATCATCATCCTGTAATTTATAATTATGCAAATATACACAAGGGGATAATGTAATATCTTTATCTTGCACAATTTCGTTATAATCACGAATCAAAGAAGCATACGACCACACTTGATAAGATGGATGTACTACATCTCTATAAGCTCCACCTGTAAAAGTATTTATAAGAGCATCTTTTCCTTCTACTTTATGTACTTTATCCCATTGTTTTAATTCTATAATTACAGCATTTGGTTTATGTGATGCATCATATCCAGATAAGATAAAATCTACTCTTTTTGATGTTTGTGGAATATTATATTCAATTGCTACTCCAGCATTATTAGGAATTTCTTGATCACTCAAAATCATATACATAAATTGCATAGAATTATTCCATGAAGTAAATTCCGCTTTACCTGTATGTCTACCTAAACGTTCTTCTATTCTTTTTTCAATTTCATCCGATAATGTTCCATTTTCAACATTTGATATAAACTGTTCTTTTATTCCATCGTAAATAATCATTTTGAATACTCCTACTTTTAATCGTCTAAATATCCTTTTCTTTCAAAATTATAACACTATTAAAAAAACCTACATGGTTATCCACGTAGGCTATATGATTACATTCAATTGTATTAGTTATTGCAACTTAGCTTTTGCGTTAAGTTAAACAATATTTAAATTTAATTTTATTGTTATTAGTTATGCAAATGTTTATTTGTAGCAGATAATATAGTTAACAGTTGTGCTATCTGACTTTTATGCAGGAGGAATAAAATCATGAAAGCACATAAAAAGTTAACCTTTGAAGTGAACCCAATTACTTGAACACTTTCTATAATCTCAATTGAAACTTATCCTTTATTGCGTTATCTTATGCAATTTTGCGTTTACGACCATCAATAAATTTAAGCTTCACACAAAACTTCTATCCTAAATTCATGCAATAAAATATAACCACTATCTGCATCACTAAAATTAATGGTACGCCCAAAACAAAATATATTTGTTTAGTCTTATGTCTAAAAGAATACATTCCAATAAGCGCTCCTATTGATCCACCAATTAATGCTATTCCTAAAAGCGTAATTATTTTAATTCTATTTACTTGTTCTACTGCCCTAATTTTATCTAATCCATACAAAATAATAGCCATAACATTTACAACAACAAAATAAATGATTAGCACTTTATGCTCTTCAAAAAAGTAAATAACATTATATCGAATAATTTCAGCATGATATCCATTTAAATATAAACATAATATCAGTTGTATTACTGACATACATAATGCATAAACTCGTGATAACATTACTATTTTTTCTAATTTTCGATCAAATATTAACAATTCAAGAACTATACCCAAAGAACCTCCAATAGTAGCTACTATTGTCATTATCAAATCAATATCTTTATCCTCTGTCACACTATACAAAATGCTACTTATGCACCCACAAATAAATCCAATTATATTAATAACAATATAATAATTCCAAATTAATCCGAATCGCATGATTTTACCTCATCTATCTTAGAAGTAATTGTATATTCAAGGGAATTTATCACATCTTTTATTGAATCAAAATCTTCACCTTCAAAATACGAACTTAATGCATTAGATACAGCATTTTCTACATTACTATAATCAACAGAAGAAGGTATATATAAATTATCTAAGGCATCATTAATCACTTCGGAAATATCATCCTTACTAAGTGTATCTGGATAATCATCCTCGTTATTACTTAATGCATTTTCTACTACTTCTGATACCTCTTCACTAGTTAATAATTCTAAATTATTTATCGAATCTAGTATCTCATGATTACTTTGATAATAAGTACCTTTTATCGCTTCAACTGTTTTGCTTAGTTCTCTTATCTCAAATAAAGTGTCAACTGCAATTTCTTTAAATGATTTTTGTGAAATTTCATCTTTAGTAGCAAGCTTTTCTTCTAATATTTGTTTTTCAATCCTTACCACTTCTTTTTCTTCATCTAATTGCGTATTTTTCGTTTCTATTTTTTTTAATTCTTCTTCTCTATATCTTTCAAATTCATCCTTCTCAACATGTAACTTTTCTTGTTTGTGCTTAAGAATCATGTACATTGCAAAAGAAACAACAACTATAAATATCACGTATTCCATAAAGTACCCCAATTAAATACACTTGATGTCTTCTACACCAAATTTTTTCAAATTATTTATATCATTAATCTTTTCATTATCATCTTTAAATTCAGCTTCATTCAACATAACTGTCTTAGGTGATAATTTAGCTATTTCTTCTATATTTTCATCAAATACACTATACTTAAGCATAATTTCATAAAGAATATCTTCTTTACTACACCCAGATTTAAATGCTTCATTTAACCCAGCCGCTAAATCTTTTTCTTTCCAAGTTAAACTACTATCCCATTCGTTAATATTTGTCGAATCAAGACTAAACACTTTATCCATCGTTCATCCTACCCCTCATTAATGAGCAATATCTATGCATATATTTTACTATTACATCTATCTTTATAAAGAAAAAGTTACAGGTTTTCATGACTGTAACTTAAATCATTTATCCTAATGAATAATATTCTTAACTGCATCCACGCCAGCAGCTACAACTTTATCTCCTAAAATATTACCAGCTTTTTTTATTCCACCAACAATCGGCTTTTTAAATGCATTTACTCCAATGCCTGCAACACCTACAACCCCCGCCGCAGCGAAATCTTTGAATTGATTCATTTTATCATCCCTCTTTGCTTCGCATTCTGCACATATACGATGCTTAGGTTCACTTATATCCAGTGGCTTAAAACAATTATGACTACTACAAACATAAATTAATTTTGTACCACATTCTGGGCAATAGTTAATATTTGCTGAGTATTTCTTTAATTTATATGATTTACAATTTTCATTAGTACAAGCTTTTTTTCTTAAGTCCATATATTTATCCCTCCAACTCTATATATAAAGGCTTATTATTAAACAATTCTTTTTGTATTTCTTTACATTGGTATAATGCACTTGCTCGTTTACTCCAGATACCATTAATTAACTTATCGTTGCGAGAATCGCATTCTGTTAGATAAGCAGAATTTGGTTTTACTAGCATTTCAATAAATTTTTGATATTCAGTAAAAGTCATAAGTGTTGCTGATATTTCTTTGTTATCAAAATATATCATCGCTTTAATACATACAATTCTATTAATGGTTTGATAACATTCATTGATGTTGCTCATTTTTTCTTTTAATTTCTCTTGTTTTTTCTTCTTTAAATTCTTATATTCATTTGATTTTAAATATAGCAATTCTTTTTTAAACTCTTGCATAATTTGTGCTTGAGCATCATTTAGAGATTTAAGTGATTGACCTACTAATTGTTTCTTTAATACATCATCTTTCACCTGTAATGCTTCTAGATATAAAGCTATTCCACTATAGTACAACCCTAATCTATCATTATGAAGATCAACAAGTATTTCTTGTACACCTTCCTCTATATCTTCTAGCATTTCAACCATTTCTTTTAAAACGTCTTTAATTGCTTCTAGTTGCATTGCTATTGTCAAATCGGTTTGATTCACTTCTTCTGTGATATTTAATTTCTTTCCATACTTACCATTTTCACGGAGTTGAGCAAATAAATTTCCTTCTTTATCTTGATCAAATTTAATAATTCCATCTTCTAACTGTTCTTTTTGTTCATCACTTAATTTAACTACATATTTAATATCTTCTTTATTTTCTGTATCAAACGATGTTACAAAACGATTAATTATCTCATTAGATTGATTTGTTTTATTTTTTATTAGCTTTTTAAAGCTATCATAATTAAATTGTTGATTATATAAATCTAATAATTCTTCATCAAATATTTCATAGGAACTTTGTGTATTTAGCATAAAGAAAACCTCATTTGTTTATAAACCAATTATATAGCTTATTTCTTCCATATGAAATTTTTGTTTAATTATTAACAATGATTGATATTTCTTTTGTATGATTATTTAGTCTCATTAGAAAGCTATAAAGGTAACTTATGAAATATAAAATTAATGAAGTAGCTAAAATGTTAAATGTATCGAATCAATTAATACGGTATTATGAACAAAATAATCTAGTAAATCCAAAAAGAGATAGTAATGGATATCGATATTATGAAATTGGAGATATTAATCTATTAATTGGCGCTACTAGATATAAACATATGGGTTTCAGTTTAAAAGAAAGTCAGAAATTCTTGCATACCTATTCACTTGATCAATCTATAAATCAATTATCGAATCAATTAGATATTTATGAATATGAATTAATTAAGCAAGAACTTACTTTAAAAGCATCTAAAGAAATCATCAAAGAATTAAAGAATCTAAATAACACAATAGAAAATATAGAAATTATTAATAGTGAAAGCATTTATTGGGTTCCATTAGGAGAGAAAACTGAAATTATTCGTTTAATGCCTATTTCTTTTATCAGTCCATTAATTAACAAAGAAAAGAATATAGAATGGGGTTTTGGAATTAAGAAGAGTGACTTCGACAGATTAAAGCTCAAAGAAAATAAAACATATAAAACCTTTAAAAATTTTAAATGTGTTACTACTGTAATAGAAACAGTCGGCAACAATTACTTAGATACTTCATTATTTGGTAAAGTGAAAGAGTATATTGAAAAAAATTCACTTGAGATAATTAGTGAAGCGTGGGGAATGACTATAGGAAACTATGTTGATGATCAAGGTAATCATCATCGCTTGCATCGCTTTTATATTCCTATTGCTTGACCTTACAATATTTGTAAGGTTTAGAATCACTTTGTGAATTTAATAATAAATCACAAGGAGAAGGAAATGAAAAAGTTAATTACAATTTTATGTTCCTTTATGCTTCTAGCTGGATGTAGCACATCTAATACTACTAGCACAACTAGTGCTTATACAGCAGGAACATATACAGGAACAGGTAGTGGCAGAAATGGAGACATTACTGTTGAAGTCGTTTTAAGTAGCGACAAAATCGAATCTGTAACTGTTACAGATCACTCTGAAACTGAAGGTATCGCTGATCCAGCATTAGAATCTATTCCTAGTGCAATCGTAGAAGCTCAAGGTTTAGGAATTGATGCGGTAACTGGTGCAACTTATACAAGTAACGGTATTTTAGAAGCTGTAGAAAATGCTCTTAAAGAAGCTGGAGTTGATACAGAAGCTCTTAAAAAAGTAACTCTAAACACTGAAAAAGGTGAAGATGTTGAAGAAACTACAGATGTAGTTGTCATTGGTGGCGGTGGTGCAGGTATCGCTGCTGCAGCTAGCGCTGTAGAAAATGGTGCATCTGTTATCTTAGTTGAAAAAACAGCCGCATTAGGTGGTAATACATTAGCTTCTGGTTTAGCAATGAATGCTGCTGATCCTGAACTAGAAAGTGAACTAGATGCTTTAACTGGTCAAGTAGACACATTAAAAGCTGTTCTAGATTATGATGAGAGTGAATTTGGTGATTACGCTGAAACTCTTACAACAGTTAAAGGACAAATTGAAGAATACTTAGCAGGTGATACTTCAAAAGAATTTGATTCTACTGAATGGCATATTATCCAAACTTATCTAGCTGGTAAACGTACAGATTTAAATGGTGATGAAATTAGTGGAAAATATGAACTAGTTAAAGTATTATGTGAAAACTCTTTAGATACATATCATTGGTTAGGTGATACTGTTGGAATTGCTTTAAGTGACAACTTAACTAGTCCAGTAGGTTCATTATGGATGAGAGGTCATAACTTTGAATCTAAACAAGGTGTATTTACTGCTGCCGAAGAATATATCACTTCTAATGGTGGAACAATCAAACTAGAAACAACAGCCACAGAATTAATCATTGAAGACAATGCTGTAACTGGTGTTAAGTGTTTACAAGCTGATGGGTCAACATTAACAATTCACGCTACTAACACAATTATTACAACAGGTGGTTTTGGTGCTAATGGCGAAATGGTTAAAGAATACAACACTTATTGGCCTGCTATTCCTGAAGGAATTAAAACAACAAATGTATCTAGTGCTACAGGTGATGGAATCACTTTAGGTTTACAAGCTGGTGCTAGTTTAACAGGTATGGGTATGGTTCAATTAATGCCAACGGCAAGTGCTGTTACTGGTCAATTAGCTGATGGTTTACTTGTTCCTTCACAATACTATATGTTTGTTAACCAAGAAGGTAATAGATTTGTTAATGAATATGCAGAAAGAGATGTATTAGCTTCTGCAGCATTATCTCAAACAGATGGTGTATTCTATCACATTGCTGATCAAAATATGATTCCTACACTACAAAATAAAGCAACTCAAGAACAAGTAGATGCTATGGTTGAACAAGGAATTATTTACAAAGCTGACACATTAGAAGAATTAGCAGAACAAATTGGTTGCCCTTCTGAAAACTTAATTTCTTCCGTTGAAAAATACAATTCATATGTAGATGCTGGTGAAGATCCAGATTTTGGTAAAAATGTATTTGGTTCTAAAATCGAAGCAGCTCCATATTATGCTGTAATAGAAAAACCAAGTGTACACCACACAATGGGTGGTTTAACAATTAATACAGAAGCTGAAGTATTAAATGAATCAGGTGAAGCAATTAAAGGTTTATATGCCGCTGGTGAAGTAACTGGTGGTATCCATGGTGGTAACCGTGTTGGTGGTAATGCAATCGCAGATATCATGGTATATGGTAAGATTGCTGGCGCTAACGCTACTAACAAATAAGACTTATCAGTAAACATATTAAAAGCTGTTACAGTTTCGTTTGTAACAGCTTTTTGTTATTCTCAACGATTTGATGTATCTTCACCATTAGATGCGATTACTTTTTTATACCAATCAAATGATTTCTTTTTCATTCTTTTTAATGAACCATTTCCTTGATCATCTTTATCTACATAAATCATTCCATATCTCTTTTTCATTTCACCAGTACCACAAGAGATAATATCTATAGGTCCCCATAATGCATAACCTATAACATCTACTTCATCTTGTTCTACAGCAATCTTAGTTTGATCAATATGTTTCCTTAGATAATCAATTCTATAGTCATCTATAATTTCACCATCAGAGTTAAATGTATCAATCGCTCCTAACCCATTTTCTACAATGAATAATGGTAGTTGATATCGATCATATAACTCATTTAAAGCTACACGTAGTCCTACTTCATCTATTGGCCATCCCCAATCAGATGTTGGAACATATGGATTATTACGTTCTACAACACAATCATTGTCATCTATTGCATATGCTATTGATGAAAAATAGTAACTAAAACTGATGAAATCTACTGTTCCATTCTTTAATATTTCTGAATCTTCTTTTGAAGGTTCAAATTCAACATTTAAGCGTTTTAGATATGCTTTACAAAGGTTTGAATAATATCCTCTACACATTACATCTGTGTAATAGTAATTTGGTGCCATATGTATTCTTCTTGCTATAACATCTTTTGGATTACATGTTTTTGCATAAGTTGTAGGATATTGAATCATACAGCCTACTCTGTAATTTTCATCTATTTCATGTGCAAGTTTTACGCATAATGCACTAGCCACCATCATATTATGACTAGCAATCACTTTCGTTAAGTTATGATCTTCGCCTTCTTGCCATACAATACCTGCTTGATGATATGGTTGTTTTTGATTCATCGTTTCATTAATCTCATTAAAAGTAAGCCAATATTTCACTTTACCTTTATATCTTTCAAATAAAACTTTGCAGAAGTTTAAATAATAATCAATTAATTTCTTATCTCTCCATGCCCCATATTCTTGAATCAAATAAAGTGGTGTCTCATAGTGAGAAATCGTCACTACTGGTTCTATATGATAAGACAATAGTTCATCTATAATTGCATCATAGAATTTTAAACCAGCTTCATTAGGTTCTTCTTCTATTCCTTTTGGAAATACTCTAGCCCAATTAATAGAGAATCTAAAACAAGTAAATCCCATCTCAGCGAACAATGCGATGTCTTCTTTGTAATGATGATAAAAATCTACTCCAACATGACTTGGATAATATTCACCTTCTACCACTTGGTTATCAATAATACGACTATGATGTTGATCGGCGCCTCGTTCTACATCTGCTAAGCTTAGTCCTTTACCATCTTCTAAGTATGCACCTTCGTATTGATTTGCGGCAGTTGATCCACCCCATAAGAATTCTTTTTTCATGTTAATCTAAATCCTCACCATTTGAAGCAATGACTTTTTTATACCAGTAATAGGAATCCTTTAAACTTCTAGAGAAATCACCTTCACCATTATCATCACGATTAACATAAATCATTCCATATCTCTTACGATATTCACCCGTAGAAGCACTAACAATATCGATTATTCCCCAATACATGTAGCCCCAAACATCAATACCATCATTTAATGCTGCTTGTACCGCTTTAATATGTTCACGAACATAATTAATTCTATAATCGTCATGAATCGATCCATCTTCATTTACTTTATCTAACCAACCACAACCATTTTCCGAAATAATTATTGGTAGTCCATATCTTTGATACATTTTTGTTAAACATATTCTTAATCCAGTTGGATCAAAACTCATACCCCAATCATTCATTTCTAGATAAGGATTAGCTAATCCACCATGTGCTTTCTTACCCGTAGCCATATGTTCTTCATCAGCACTAATCACACTAGTCAAATAATAACTAAATGTAACAAAATCTACTTTACCTTGTTTTAAGATTTCTTCATCACCATCTTCAAAATGAATATGAATATCTTTATCTTCTAATGCTTTTAACATCATCTTTGGATATGCACCTCTAGCTTGTATATCTGTCGTTGCGAATGTTACAAGCTCTTCATGTTGAAGTGCTCTCCATTGATCACTAGGAGAACAAGTCTCAGGATATAAAGGAATGTAAGATGTCATACATCCAATCTTGAATCCTTTATTCATGTCATGAGCGATTTTCACTAACTTAGCTGCCGCAATCATTTGGTGGTGGAAAGCTTGTGTTCTTCTTTGATCTACACTTAATCCTTCAGGAATATCTTCTAAATGTTCATAGTAGATTCCTTGAGACATTCTTAGATCACCATATTGTTCTCCACCAGCAAGTAGAGGATCATTTTTACGAACACCAAGAGAGGTATTAAATGGTGTATTTGCTTCATTAAATGTTAGCCATAGCTTTACATAATCACCAAACTCTTCTAAGCAAGTCTTTGCATATTTCACCCATAAATCAATTACTTCTCTACCATACCAACCGTGATATTTTTTACATAACTCAAATGGAATATCAAAGTGCGTAATTGTTACTAATGGTTCAATGTTATATTTCTTTAATTCTTTAAATACATTTTTATAGAATTCGATTCCTTCTGGATTAGGCTTATCTTCTTCACCAGTAGGATAAATACGAGACCAAGTAACGGACATTCTAAAACACTTCAATCCCATTTCTCCTAATAATCGAATATCTTCTTTATAATGATGATAGAAATCTGAAGCTAAATGATATGGATAGAATTCATTAGGTTCAACTACAGGTGTGATTCTTCTACCTGTTTGATATGTTCCTCCAGTTAAAAGATCACCACCTGATAAACCTTTATTTCCTTCATTCCAACCACCTTCAAATTGATTGGCTGCTGTAGCACCACCCCATAAAAAGTTATCTTTCATAGGAATATCACCACTATTTTACTTCTTCAGTATTTTGTTCACTCATTCGATTATCAAGTAAAACGAATGGTGTATAAATTAATGTAGATAATACAATACATACAACTGTTAGAATGATTGCACTAGCTTGGCCATTATATCCTAAGAATTGTTGAATAAACATTGGCATACCTGATACATCTCTAATATATGCTGATTGTAAGAAACCAGTTGTAGAAGCTACATAACCAATAATTCCACATACAATTGGAGCTACTAGGAATGGAATTAAATATGTTGGATTTAACATAATTGGTAGACCATATACAAGTGGTTCATCAATTCCACATACTACTGGTAAAATAGAAGCTTTCGTGATTTCTTTTTGATCTTTTTTCTTAGAGAATAATAAGATAGCAAGAGCTAAACCGATAACTTGTCCTGAACCACCTAAACAAATGAATAAGTGTTGGAAATTAATTGTATTCCAGTGTGTAGCAACTTGTCCTGCTGCGATTAATTCAGCATTTAATGCAAGTCCACCTTCCCAGAACGTACTCATAGCACCTTTCATGGCATTGTTTCCATGAATTCCCATCCACCAGAATAATTGTTGGAAAACAAGTACAACGATTAATCCTGGAAGAGATTCCGCAACATTTGTAAATGGAGCTTGAATAACGTTATAGATAACATCATTGATATAAACACCTGCTTGACCATATAGAATACCAGCAATTAAGCCATAAACTAACATAACTAGCATTGTAGGATTTAATGTATTGAATGAATCCGCAATCATTGGTGGAACGCCTTCTGGCATCTTAATTTTGATTTTTTCAAAGCCCATTAACCATTTAAATAAAGCTGTACTTGTTAAACCTACGATAAGCGCTAAAAATAATGATTTTGCACCTAAACTACCACCAACATTATCTTGATCAACCATTGTTAAGAAACAACTGATACTTAAAATCATTGTAATGACAGGCTTTGTCTTATTTGCTTTACCTAATTGATAGCCAAGTACTGCAACTACTTCTAATGAAATACAAGATACACCCACAAAGTTAATTGTTGAGAATATATGTGAGTAATTTGCTAGCCATTCAAATCCGGCTACACCTGCAAGTCCTGTAGAACCTGTCACAAATATCTGTAAAATTAATGCTAGAGATCCAGCGATTAAGAATGCTGTTGTTACTGAGAAAGCATCACGGATTGCTGTAAAGTATTTATTTGATCCCGCAAAATTAACCATTGGGGATAACCATTTTTGTAATTTATCTGTAAATGAATTCATATTCATTATTCTCCTTTCTCTACTAGTTCATGTGCCATTTTCAATACTGATGCACCATTTCTGCGTCCATAATCTAAAGGACTAATTACCGCAACTGGCACATTTTCCACTAAATCTTTCATTCTTTGTAAAGCCAAACCAATTTGTGGTCCTAAAAGAAGAACATCGAAGTTTCCTAATTCTTCTTCTACTTCTTCTTGAGCGACTGCCCAAATCTTGTCATCTTTTCCTTCGTTTCTAGCAGCCTCTTTCATTTTTTCAACTAATAAACTAGTTGACATACCTGATGCACACGCAAGCATAATTCTCATCTTATTTTTCCTCCCTTTCATAAAAGAACTTAAAATTATCTATCATTTCTTGTGCTAATTCCTTTGTTGTTAGTGCCATTGTTAAGTGGTCTTGTGAATGTACGAAAATAACGCTAAAGTTCACTTTATTTCCTTGTGCTTCACCTTGTAGTAAATCTGTTTGAATCTTGTGAGCTTGATTTAATTCAGAATTACCTTCTTTCATCAAATCTTGTGCTTTCTCAAAATTCTTTTTACGTGCTTCTCGAATTGCTTCGATAAAAAGTTGTCTTGCATTTCCTGCGTGTAAAATCACGCCAAACGCAATGTCATATTCTTCATCTTGTGTCATACCCTGTCTCCTATCCTTTCAATTGACTAATGGTCTTTATGAAATATTCATAACTTGAAGTATTAATTAGTTGATCTATCATTTTTTCGTTCAAAACAAACTTAGAAATCAAACTATAGAATTCTTGATTTTCTTTTCTATCTTTTCCTACTGATACAAGGAATATTAATTGGATTTCGTTCTCATCCCATATAATTGGTTTATCTAAGATTGCGATACATACATGTGATGTTTCACTAATCAATTTATCTGTATGTGGCATAGCTGTTCTATAGCAGAAATCAGTAGATGCCATTTGTTCTCTTCGCATGATTGATTCATATAAGTCTTCCTTGAATTCATATTTTTGCATCAATTGTTTACTCATCTTTTTCAAAGCATCTTCTTTGTTCTTAGCTTTTAAATTTGGAATAAAACAATCTCGATCAAAATATTTTTCTATATTAGACTTTTCATTTTCTTTTAATATTTGCTTGATTCTAATTTCATCTTGTTGAGAAATGAAATAATTAATCTCAATAATTGGTATTGGAATATATTCATCTAGTGTTATAGGAACTGTTGTTAGAATGAAATCAAATCTTGATAAATTCATTACACTTAGTTGATTCAAGCTTGCTGTTTCTATTTCTTCTATATAATCCTCAAATGCTTCTAAATAATTTAGTTTTAATAGATTTGCACTTACTCTACCTAAATTACAAACAAGTAATATTTTCTTTTTAGGTTTCTCTTTTTTACTTTCTTCTAAAGCAAGTTCAAACGATAAAGCAATATATCCTATTTCTCCATCATCTAAACTTTTCCCATAATGCTTTCTAATTACAGAATTAGCAGTTAAAGCTAATGTATAAGCAATAGAATATTTTCTCTTAATATCACTAACAATAGGATTTTCTACAAACATGTTATGTTTCAATCTGTTAATCATTGGTTCAAAATGCATACTTAATGAAACTTTTAAACTTAAGTTATGTGTAAAATCTATTGCATATGTACTTTTAATTAATTCAAAGATTTCACTCAGTAATGTTTCAACTTCTTTTGTTACAACAAATGTTTTATTTGTTCCTTGTGAAGTACTTCCAATTAAACAAAGATATAATCCTTCAATTTCATATAGTGAAAATACGACTTCAAATGAATTTCCTATTTGTCCTGCAATTTCGTTTGCAATCGCAAATTGGTTACTAGATAAATCTAAGCTTTCAAAGATTGATTCTATTCGATGATTTTTCTTAATTCTTCTAACTGATATAAGAATGTAGTTAATGAAATTCTTATACTGCATATCATTTATTTTGATTTGATATTTATTTAGTACTTCATTAACAATCTTCTCTGCTTGATTAAACTCTTGTTGATCTTGACTATTATTTAGTTTTAGCAGTGCATATCTAATATCTATTTCATTTCCACTTATAGAAACATCACCATGTACTGTTTTTTCTAATTGAATATGAAATTTAGATAATTCCTCTTCAATTTTCTTAAGATCACTTCTGAGTTGCCTTTCACTGATATATAAATCGTAGCAATCTTCGTTAATGTTAATTATTTCTCCATCAAGTAGTTTTGATTCTATAAAATTTATTCTAGATTCAGCATCTTCTAACAACTTTGGTGAATTTGATTCATTTAACAAACAGTTTAGTTTTACTTCATCTTTAATCACTAGTTGATAGCCTTCACCAAATAAAGATTCTATTTCTGCTATATCGTCTATATTTGCATTGCGAATATTCTTAATTAATGTTCTAACTGTTCGATCTGACACATTCATCATTTCAGCCAAACCTTTTGCAGTTAAACTTTTATTTTTCTTCAAAATATTCAGTAATGTTTTTTCTCTACTAGATAAATTCGTCATATTCTTTCCTTTGCATTTACATCATAAATTCATTTAATAAAAATAACCTGAAACGATTTTCCGTCTTAAAGTGGAAAATGTAAGAGCTTCCACTTATCCTTTCGTTTCATTAATGTATTATTATGCACAAATACAAAAAAACCTACATGATTATTACCACATAGGTTTACTTGTATTACATACATTCAAAATTGGAAAATTTCTATTTTACTAAAAGAGCAGAAAAAAGAATATTTCTAAATACATCATATAGCTCATCTGACTACTCTTTTTCATCTTGTATTCTTTTATGGAAATCCTCCAACTCCCATCTTAATAAGATTTTTTCGGGTATATTCCACCATGGCATATCTATTTTAGATAAAATTGTCCAATAGATTTGATTGAAAACTACTGGAGATATATCTACATCTTTTCCTTCTGCAAAATCTTTAAGTTGCTCATATGTAACACCATATGAATTTGCAATTTTCTTAACAACAGTATCAACATGTTCTAATAAAAATGGTGTAAGTGCATCATGCAATTCTTCTACACTTAAAACGCGTGGACATTTAACTAAAAATTCACCATGAGTTCCTCCAACATCAATATATATCTTCTTGACTCCATCTAATGTTTTAGGCTCTGACGAAGCAGCTATAGGAAATGGAATTTCTTTAGTTTCAATTATTTGTCGATATAAACAATCAATTAATACCGATACTGGAATTCCTAATTTTTTAAGAATTTCCTCTGCTTGAATTTTTATATTCTCATCAATTCTTACACTAACACTTGCATTTTTCATATATTTACATTCACCTCTACAAATACAATATATGAAATGTATGTAAATTGCAATACATTTTATAACACTATTAAAAAAACCTACATGGTTATCCACGTAGGCTATATGATTACTACATCTTTT
>CAVLCI010000025.1:0-21380 GCA_963661415.1 Bifidobacteriaceae bacterium
ATTGAACATTATATTGAAAACCAAGGATAAGCAAAACCGCCCCATAAAGGGGCGACGCTTCTTTTAATCATTGTGTGAAATTTACATTTGTATTTCAATCTTTTGCACATTGAATCAGGCAGTCAAAAGTGCTATATTATTACAGTATATGCAAAAATAGGGGAGGACTGCCGTTTTTATGGAAAAGACATTTGACAAAATTGTTACACATGCTAAAACTACTGGCTTTGTATTTCAAGGTTCTGAAATCTATGGTGGATTAAGTAATACTTGGGATTTTGGTCCATATGGAGTCGCTTTGAAAGATAATATTAAGCGTGCATGGCAAAAGAAATTTATTCAAGAAGATCCAAATAATGTAGAAATTCAAGCTGCAATTTTAATGAATCCAAAAGTATGGGAAGCAAGTGGACATCTTAAAGGTTTCTCAGATCCTTTAATGGATTGTAAACAATGTAAGACAAGACATAGAGCTGATCAATTAATTGAAAACTGGAGCGAAGGTAAAGTTAGTTGTGAAGGTTGGTCAAATGAAAAGATGGAATCTTTCATTAAGGAGAATAATATTCCTTGTCCAGATTGTGGTGGTCATGATTTTACAGGTATTCGTCAATTTAACTTGATGTTTAAAACATTCCAAGGAACATTAGATGATGCAAAAAGTACAATTTATTTAAGACCAGAAACAGCACAAGGTATGTTTGTTCAATTTAAGAATGTACAACGTGCTTATCGTAAGAAGCTTCCATTTGGTATTGGACAAATTGGTAAATCTTTTAGAAATGAAATTACACCTGGTAACTTTATTTTTAGAACAAGAGAATTTGAACAAATGGAAATGGAATTCTTCTGTGAACCTGGAACAGATATGAAAGAAGATGGATCAGGATGGTTCCAATATTGGAGACAGTTCTGTATGGATTGGATTCTTTCTTTAGGTGGTAATCCAGAAAATCTAAGATTTAGAGATCATGAAAAAGAAGAATTATCATTCTATTCCAAAGGAACAACAGATATTGAATACAAGTTCCCATGGGGATGGGGTGAACTATGGGGAATCGCAGATCGAACAGATTACGATTTAACACAACATCAAAACACATCTGGAAAAGATCTTACATATCTTGATCCTACAACAAATGAAAAGTATCTACCTTATGTTGTAGAACCAGCTGTTGGTGTAGAACGTTTGTTCTTTATGTTCTTTACAGATGCATATGATGAAGAAGCATTAGAAAATGGTGATACAAGAATTGTTATGCATTTCCATCCAGTTTTAGCTCCAATTAAAGCTGCAGTTCTTCCATTAAAGAAGAAAGCTCATTCTGAAAAAGCACAAGAAATCTATAAGACATTATCTTATGATTTTACAGTTTCTTATGATGATGCAGGATCCATTGGTAAACGATATAGAAGAATGGATGAAATTGGAACACCATATTGTATTACTGTAGATGATCAAACATTGGAAGATGGAACAGTAACGATTCGTTACCGTGATTCCATGGAACAAGAAAGATTATCAGTAGAAGAAGTTAGAACAAAAGTTCTAACAGATATTCGTTTCTAAAAGAAAGGACTTTGATGGCTAGAATTGAACAAGAAGAAATTGATGCATTAAGAAATCAAGCGGATATCGTGAATGTGATTTCTCACTATATCAAGGTTGAGCGTTATGGAAAAAGCTATAAGGCAATTTGTCCATTTCATAATGACCATGATCCTTCTTTGTTGATTACGCCAGAAAAGAAAATTTATAAATGTTTTGTATGTGGAAATGGTGGTAATGTATTCACATTTGTACAAAACTATGAAAAAGTTTCGTTTGTAGAAGCAGTAGGAAAAGTTGCTGAACTAACAGGTTTTCACTTATCTTCTAGTCCTACACAAACGGTTGTCACAAAAGATCCACATAAAGAAAAATATTATCAAGTATTAAAAGAAGCAATTGCGTATACGATGTATCAATTAGATACAGATGAAGCAATCCACGCGAAAGAATACTTAGAACAAAGAGGATTAAATGCTGATTTAAGGAAAGTTTTCCAAATTGGTTATGATCCTTCAAAAGATGCATTAACACGTTTCTTAATAGCGAAAGGTTATGAAGAAAAAGATTTGGTAGGCGTTAATGTATCTCGTGTCAATGAAAATGGAATTCAAGACATATTTCGTGAAAGAATTACGTTTCCAATTCATGATATGAATGGAAATCCTATTGGATTTTCTGCTCGAAGCATGGATCCTAATAATCCTAGTAAATATATCAACACAAATGAAACAGATATATTTGTCAAAGGAGATATTGTTTATAACCTTCATCGTGCTAAACAAGAAGCTAGAAGGCAAAAAGAAATATTTCTCTGTGAAGGCGTTACGGATGTCATTGCGTTTTATCAAGCAGATATTCAAAATGCAGTATGTACATTAGGTACTGCATGTACCCAAAGACAACTTTCTTTATTAAAGAAGTGCGCACCAAAAATCGTATTTTGTTATGACGGGGATAATGCAGGACAACATGCAACCTACAAAGCCGCAAAACTTGCTCAATCATTAGGAATCGATATCGCAATCGTTCAAAATAAAACTGGCAAAGATCCCGATGAAATCATACGAAGTGCAGGGAAAGAAGGACTACAAAATCTTGTTAAGAATCAAATTACTTGGATGGAATTTGTATTAGAATACTATGAAAAAAATACAAATTTACAAAGCTATATGGATAAAAAAGAAATGATCCAAAAGCTTCATGAAGAATATGATCAATTAACAGATGATTTAGATCGAAAAGTATTTGTAGATCGTTTATCAGAAATCACAAAACTTCCAATTCCTTACGCAAATGAACAACGTAAGATTCCTGTTGCGGAACCAATTAGAAAATTAATTGTTCCTGATGGAACAAAGAAAGCACAAGAAATGATTTTATCGATGATGATGAAATCTTATCAAGCAAGTGAAAAGTTTGAAGAAGAATTAGGTTACCTCATAGGTGAGGATTATAACAATCTTTCTATGATGATCATTGACCAATATCACAATTATGGGAAAGTAGATGTTGGACAATTGATTGATATGTGTAATCGACAAGATACACGAGATTTGATTACGAAAATCGTATCAAACGAAGAATATGATATGGTATATGACGCTGAAAAGATGCAGGGAGCGATGCGTAAGATCAAGATTGAAGTACTTTCTAGTACAGCGAGTCAATATAAACAACAAATTCAAAACGCAATGAATCCAGAAAGCTTAACACTTCTTATCAGTAAATATAACGAGTGTCTACAAGAACAGAGGAGATTAATGAATGAAGAAAACCAGCAAAGTAACGGAAGTCAATGAAGAAAAGAAGTCAACAACGAAGAAGACCTCTGTAAAAAAGACTACAAAAACAGAAGAAAAAGAAACTTCTAAAAAAGCTTCCACAAAGAAAGAAGCAGCACCTAAAAAGACAACAAAAACTTCTAAGAAAAAAGAAGAAAAGAAAATTGAAAGCTCTAAAGGAAAAGGAAAGAATTCTGAAGTTAAAACATTAGATGAATTAAAAGAAGAATATAAAAATATCTATGCTTCAGAAGGTATAATCTATCAAAAAGATATCATGGCTTCTTTAGAAAAACTAGATATGAGTGATGATGATCTTGATGGTTTATGGGATTGGTTTAGAGCAGAAAACATTGATATCTCTGAAGATGAAGATATTCAAGAAGAACTTGAAGAAGATGTCATGTTAGATGATACAGATCCAGCTGATGAAGATGATGAAGGAAGAAGTAATGCGGATGTTGATATTCGTACGATCGATCAGATTTCTAAAGCTGTTATGCATGGAAATGCACAGGTTCAATTAAATGATCCTGTTAAGATGTATCTGAAAGAAATCGGGCGTGTACCTCTATTGAAACCTGAAGATGAACCTGAAATCGCAAAGAGAATCGAAGAAGGGGATGAAGAAGCAAGAAATATTTTGATTACTTCTAACTTACGTCTTGTAGTTTCTATTGCGAAAAAATATGTTGGTAGAGGAATGTTATTCTTAGATTTGATCCAAGAAGGTAATATGGGTCTTGTTAAGGCAGTAGAAAAATTTGACTACACAAAAGGATTTAAGTTTTCTACATACGCTACATGGTGGATCAGACAAGCAATCACACGTGCAATTGCTGACCAAGCACGTACAATTCGTATTCCAGTACATATGGTTGAAACAATCAATAAATTGACACGTATTCAACGTCAATTGGTTCAAGAATTAGGACGTGATCCAACAGCTGAAGAAATTTCCGCAAAGATGGATGGTATTTCTCCAGAAAAAGTACGTGAAATTCAAAAGATTGCGTTAGAACCAGTCTCTTTAGAAACACCAATTGGTGAAGAAGATGATTCTCATTTAGGGGATTTTATTGAAGATAAAGACGCTATGAGTCCTGACCAATATGCCAGCAATCAATTATTAAAGGATGAAATCAACGCTGTACTTTCTGGTTTAACAGAAAGAGAAGAAAAAGTCTTGAGATTGCGTTTTGGATTATATGATGGACGTACAAGAACATTGGAAGAAGTTGGTAAAGAATTTAACGTAACACGTGAACGTATTCGTCAAATTGAAGCGAAGGCATTACGTAAATTAAAACATCCAACAAGAAGTAAGAGATTAAAGGATTTCTTTGACAAATAATTATGAAAAATATCCGTATTGAAAAAATTGCGGATATGGTAAAAGAGGGTATGGTTGTTGCTGATATTGGTACAGATCATGCCCTCTTACCTATCTTGCTCGTAAAACAAGAAAAATCTAACAAAGTTTATGCTTGTGATGTTGCACAAGGCCCATTATCCATTGCGAAGGAAAACATTCAAAAATATGGTATGCAAGATAATATCCAAACGATTTTATCGAATGGATTTGAAAATGTTCCTATGGATACACAAGTTGTTGTAATTGCTGGGATGGGGTATTTGACAGCTTCTATGATCTTAGAACAAGCAATCAATCGTTTATCTTCTTTTCAACAAATTATTACAGAAATTAATCGTAATCCAGAAGATATGCGTCAATGGATATCTGATCATCACTATACAATAGAAGATGAATCATTTGTTCATGAAAGAAATCATGATTATGTTATTATTTCATTTACGACAAATCATCATGATAGTTATTCCAAAGAAGAAATAGAATTAGGTCCAATCTTAAAACAACAAAAAAATGAAGAATATTTATCTTTTTGTAAAACGAATCTAAAAAAGATTTCTACGATATTAGAAAGAGCTAATGGAAAAGCTCCACAAAATGATCTTTTACAACAAAGATTAGAAATCTACCAAAATTATCTAAAAGTATAAAAAAAGCGTGATCATTTCTGATCACGTTTATTTTGTGCTATTAAGCAATAGAATTAACAGCCTTTGCGAGTCTAGACTTTTGACGAGCAACATAGTTCTTCTTCTTAATAGAAGATACGATTGCCTTGTCCAGAGCCTTGTTAGCTACGTTATACGCCTTGACAGCTTCTTCCTTGTTACCAGCTTCAACTGCTACAAGAACCTTCTTAATAGCTGTCTTTAGTTCACTCTTTTGTCCAGCTTTGGCATTCTGTCTCTTCAGGTTTGTCAATGCACGCTTCTTTTGTGACTTGATATTTGCCATGAGAACACCTCCATCCTTCTTCTCAGCAGAAACGATTATATCAAATAGACTTTTAAAATGCAATGAAATACTTTCAGCTTTACGTTATAATAAATAAATCGATTAGGAGGAATTATATGGAAAAGCCTAGAATGATATTTTTTGGTACACCAGAATTTGCGGTAAGTATTTTACAAACATTGATTGATATGGAATGTAATATCGTTGCGGTCGTATCACAACCAGATAGACCTGTTGGTAGAAAACATATTTTAACACCAACACCTGTACATGCTTTAGCGGATCAATACAATATTCCTTGTTTACAACCTGAAAAGTTAACAGAAAATGTTGATATGATCTTATCATATCAACCAAACTTGATATTAACATGTGCTTATGGACAATTTGTTCCTTCTAAAATCTTGTCTTATCCAAAACTTGGATGTATTAATATTCATCCTTCTTTATTGCCAAAGTTTAGGGGAGGTGCTCCAATTCATCACGCTATCATGGCTGGAGAAAAAAAGACAGGCGTTTCTATTATGGAAATGGTAAAGAAAATGGATGCTGGTAAAGTATATGCACAAGTGACATTAGATATTGGGGAAGATGAAACACAAGCTGAATTATCTTCACGTTTAAATGTTGCCGCATGTCAATTATTGAAAGATTCTTTACAAGATTATATTGACGGTAAATTACCAGGCATTGAACAAGATGAAGACAAAGTAATTATTGGAAATAACATTTCAAGAGAAGAAGAGGAAGTGCATTTTTCTTTAGAAGATGTGGATGCGATTTATAATCATATTCGAGGTTTAATTGATTGGCCAATTGCGTATGGTAAATTAGATGGCAAAAGAATTAAATTTTATAAAGTGAGAAAAGAAAACAAAGAAGTTTCAATAAAACCTGGAACAGTATTAGGTTTTCAAAATCATGCGTTAGAAATTGCATGCCAAAATGGAATCTTAAAAGTTTATGAACTTCAGATGGAAGGTAAGAAAAGAATGGATGCGGATGCATTTAAGAATGGATACGCTAGTGAAGTAATTGGAAAGGTATTTGAATAAATGGATCAAAAACATATTAGAAATTTTTGTATTATTGCACATATTGATCATGGGAAATCTACTCTTGCGGATAGAATTCTTGAAATGACTGATACAGTACAACAAAGAGATATGAAATCACAGATTCTAGATGATATGGATCTAGAAAGAGAAAGAGGAATTACAATCAAATTGAATGCTGTTCAACTTTCTTATAAGGCAAAAAATGGAGAAGAATATCTTTTTAATTTAATTGATACACCAGGACATGTAGACTTTTCTTATGAAGTCTCTAGATCATTAGCAGCGTGTGAAGGAGCAATCTTAGTTGTAGATTGTACGCAAGGTGTACAAGCACAAACACTTGCCAATACATATCTTGCTTTAGATAATGACTTAGAAATTCTTCCTGTAATCAATAAAGTGGATATGAATAATGCACAACCTGATGTCACAAAAGAAGAAATTGAAAACATCATTGGATTAGATTGTAGTGATGCGCCTCTTATTTCTGCTAGAACTGGTTTAAATGTAGATCAAGTTTTAGAACAAATCGTAGAAAAGATTCCTTGTCCTACAGGAGATCCTAAAGCTCCATTACAAGCTTTGGTATTTGATTCCTTTTATGATCCATATCGTGGTGTTATTGCCTTAGTTAGAATTCGTGAAGGTGAATTAAGTGTTGGTGATAAGATTCGTTTTATGGAAACTGGTGCAGAATATGAAGTGTTAGAAGCTGGTATTCGTAATCCAAAAGAAGTAAAAGTCAACAAATTGATCAATGGTGATGTTGGTTGGTTTGCGGCAAGTATGAAAGATATTCATGAAGTACAAGTCGGTGATACGGTAACCAATGCAGATCGTCCTTGCGATAAGCCATTAGAAGGATATCGTAAATTAAATCCTATGGTTTATTGTGGGCTATATCCAAGTGATGCCGCAAAATATCAAGATCTTCATGATGCATTAGATAAATTACAATTGAATGATGCTTCTTTGCAATATGAACCAGAAACATCACAAGCATTAGGTTTTGGTTTTAGATGTGGTTTTTTAGGCTTGTTACATATGGATGTCGTACAAGAAAGATTAGAAAGAGAATATAATCTTGATTTGATTGCGACAGCACCTTCTGTTATTTATCATGTTTATTTGGCAGATGGAACGATGGAAGAAATTGACAACCCAGCGAAAATGCCAGATGCTTCAAAAATCGATCATGTAGAAGAACCATATGTGAAAGCTTCAATTATGGTTCCAGATCAATTCATTGGTGCAGTGATGGAATTGTGCCAAAAGAAAAGAGGAATCTATCAAACAATGGAAATCATTGATGCGGGTAGAAATACAATCATTTATGAAATGCCTTTATCTGAAATCATATTTGATTTCTTTGATCGATTAAAATCTTGTACAAAAGGATATGCTTCCTTAGATTATGAATTGATTGGATATCGTAAAGATGATTTAGTGAGAATGGATATTCTTCTAAATGGAGAACCAGTGGATGCATTATCTGTCATCATTCATCGCTCTGAAGCATATCATAGAGGAAGTGAAATCACTTCTAAATTAAAAGATCTCATTCCAAAACAACAATTTGAAATCCCTGTACAAGCTGCAGTTGGTGGAAAGGTCATTGCCCGTACAAATATCAAATCTCTTCGTAAAAACGTATTAGCGAAATGTTATGGTGGTGATATTTCTAGAAAGAAGAAATTGTTAGAAAAACAAAAGGAAGGAAAAAAACGTATGAAAGCTGTTGGATCTGTTGTGATTCCACAAGAAGCTTTTATGGCAGTTCTTTCAATGGATGATGATACAAAGAAATAAACCAGAACATTTATATGTTCATGTTCCTTTTTGTAAGACAATTTGTTCCTATTGTGATTTTGTACATTCTGTCTATCAATCAAAGTTAGTAGATGAATGGCTTGTTACTTTAGAAAAAGAAATCAAAGGAAAAGAAATTGATCCATATTTAAAAACGATTTATATTGGTGGAGGAACGCCTAGTTGTTTATCTAATGAACAATTAGAGAATCTATTATCTTTACTAGATCCATATTGTAAAGTTGTTCAAGAATATACGATTGAAATTAATCCAGAAACAATGAATGAACAAAAAGTAATGATTTTAAAGAAACACCATATCAATCGTGTATCCATTGGTTTACAAACAACAAATGAGAATTTATTACGACTAATGAATCGTCATCATACCTATATGGATATCAAAGAATGTATGGATTTGTTCAAAAGGAATGGGATAGATAATATCTCATTGGACATCATGTATTCTTTACCATTTCAAACAATGGAAATCTTAAAGAAAACATTAAATGATGCATTATCTTTACATCCTACACATCTTTCTTTATATTCTTTAACAATCGAAGAAAATACATTATTTTCCAAAAAAGGATATACATCTTTAGATGAAGATACAGAAGCTGATATGTATGAAATGATCGTTAAGACATTAGAAACAAGTGGATATCATCAATATGAGGTTTCTAATTTTAGTTATGGTGATCATGAATCGATGCATAATAAAGCGTATTGGAATTATAGAGATTTTTATGGAATCTCGTGTGGTGCAAGTGGAAAAGAAAATCATATTCGATATGATAAACCAAGAAATCTAAAAGAATATCTATCTGATCCTTTTAAACAAAATGAGATTTCATTAAATCAAGAAGATGAAATGTTTGAAATGTTAATGATGGGCATTCGTTTAAAGAAGGGAATGAATCTATCTTTGTTTCAAGAAACATTTCATAAATCCTTTATAGATGTTTATAGTGAAAAGATACAACCATTATTAGAAAGAAAATTAGTAGAAATCAATGATTCCTATTTTAGATGTAGTGAACAAGGATATGAAATCATGAATTCGATCTTAGTAGAATTAATGTAGGAGTTTATATGGCAGGAAGTTTAAAGAAATCAAATGTAAAGAAAAAAAGCCAACGTGCTTTAGAGTTTGCGGAACAAAAACGAATAGAAGAAGAAAAAGAACAAGCAAAAAAAGAGGCTGCAATCAAAAAGAAGAAAAATTACAACAAGAATGCATTAGATACAATGTTTCCACTCTATGGCTTAATGTGTGCGATACTATCATTTTTGTTTAATCAAATTGGTATCTTTTCTGTATTTGCACTTGTTTTAGGTTTTTTAGGAATGAAACGTAATGTGGATCGAAAAGATAACTTCTATAAGATAGCGATTGCGGATGTTGTTGTTGGATGTATTACAGCGGTATTATTTGTGCTGTATATTACAGGTGTAATTCAACATTAATGCTTGCGTATCCTAAAAATAAATGATAAAGTATTAAAGCTTTTGGACTGGGAATATCGTTCCTCTGACGTTATGCTCGGTGTAGAAGTTATGAGAAAGAAAAGAGGAAATTAAAATGTTATCAAACGAAAAGAAAGCTGAAATCGTAAAGAACTTTGGTCGTAAAGAAGGCGATACAGGTTCTACAGAAGTACAGGTTGCTTTATTAACAGAACAAATCAATGTTCTTACAGAGCACATGAAGGCTAACAAGAAGGATTATTCTTCTAACCGTGGTCTATTAAAGATGGTTGGACGTAGAAGAAGTCTATTAGCTCACTTAAAGAGCCAAGACATCAACCGTTACAGAGATCTTGTACAAAAGTTAGGTTTAAGAAAGTAATATACTTTTCGAAAAATGTCACTAGATTATATCTAGTGATTTTTTTATAATACATATATGTCATTTATAGAATTTAGAGATGTAAAAAAGATATATCACGTTGGTGAAGTTGATATTCATGCCTTATCAGGTGCTAGTTTTAAAATTGAAAAAGGTGAATTTATTGTAGTTGCTGGAGCTTCAGGTGCTGGTAAAAGTACGATTTTAAATATTCTTGGTGGTATGGATACTTGTACAAGTGGGGAAATCTTAGTGGATGATAAAAGAGTAGATGCTTTGAATGAAAGGCAATTAACAGATTATCGTCGTTTTGATATTGGATTTGTATTTCAATTTTATAATTTAGTACAAAATTTAACTGCTTTAGAAAATGTAGAACTCGCTACAGAAATTTGTAAAGAACCATTGGATCCATCTGAAATCTTAGATAAAGTTGGATTACATGATAGAAAAAATAACTTTCCTTCTCAATTATCGGGTGGGGAACAACAACGTGTTGCGATTGCTAGAGCTTTAGCGAAAAATCCAAAATTATTATTATGTGATGAACCAACAGGTGCTTTAGATTACGTTACTGGAAAACAGATTTTAAAACTTCTTCAAGAAACATGTAGAAAACAAAATATGACAGTCATTGTGATTACACATAACTTAGCGATCACGCCAATGGGAGATCGTGTTTTAAGAGTGAAAAATGGACAAATCGTTTCCGATACATTCAATGAACATCCACAGGATATAGATACGATAGAATGGTAAATTTAAAGATAAATACAACAAGAAAAAAGGATATATTTCGACTGATCCGTAATACAAAAGGAAGATTCTTTTCCCTCATGGCAATTATCATTATTGGTGTTGCTTTTTTCGTAGGTGTATCAGGTAGTTCTTATGTCATGGGAAAAAATGTAGATGCATATGCAGATGAAACAAATCTCAAAGATATTACGATTTATTCCAATTATGGTTTTGATGATGAAGATGTAGATGCTATCAATCAAATGAGCAAGGTTGAAAAAGCAGAAGGAAGTAAATTTGTTGATGTTCTTGCCAATAGCTCCTCATTATCTAAAGTTACAAGAATTCATTCTTATTCTGAAGAAAATACAATCAATCAATATGTTTTAAAAGAAGGACGTTTACCAAATAATAAAAATGAAGTATTAGCGGAAAAGGGAACGGACATGGCAGAAACGTTTCCTCTTGGTGCGAAGATTACGATTTCTAGACCAGACAATGATTTATCTGATTATTTGAATGTGACGGAAGTAACAGTCGTTGGTTTGATTGATACACCTTTATATATCAACGAAACAAAAGAAACTTCAACTTTATCCAATCAATATATTTCTACTTATCTTTATATTCCTGAAGAAGCATTTTCTTTAGATTATTACATGGAAATCAATGTTCTAACAAAAGATGGAAGATCGATGTATGCTTTTTCTGATGAATACAAAGAGTATTGTGCAGAAGTCAAAGAATCAATTCAAGATTTAGGTATCATTCAAAGTAAGCATCGCAGAGAAGCAATCATTGAAGATGCTAAAGAAAAATATCAACAAGGATATGAGGAATACAAAGATGCACTCAAACAATATGAAGATGGTATAACAAAAGCTGAAGAACAAATCCAATCTTCTCAAGAAGAATTAGATAGTGGTAAACAACAAATAACACAAGGTAAACAAACACTCATTGATTCTCAAACAACATTAAATTCTGAAATCGCAAATAATCGTGCATTATTAGATCAAAAAAATGCAGAATTACAAGCAGCGAAGCAACAATTAGAAGACGCAAAGAAACAATTAGATGAGAATGCTTCAAACGTAGAACAAGCTCGTTCTATTGTGAATTTATGTGATATATTAACAAAAATCAAAGAATCATTGCCAGATAATGATACAGATGTATCTGAAGATGAACAATATCAAAAAACATTAGAACAATTAAAACAATTAGGCATCATTGATTCTGATAATTATGTTGTTTCTCAAGTTTCTTCTATCATTGATTCCACACAAAAAAGAATCGTAGAAGAAGCTGGAATGAGCATCGATGAAATGAAAGCACAGATTCAACAATATGATGATGGTTTACAACAATACAATGATGGCATCAACCAACTTAATACCGCTCAATCTCAAATTGATTCTGCATATCAACAATTAGACTCTACGCAATCTTCTTCTCAATCTCAAATTGATTCTGGATGGAAAGAAATCAATGAAAATGAATCTAAGATTGTAGAAGGTGAAGTTGCTTTACAAGAAGGAAAAGAAGAATTAGAAACACAAAAGATTACAGGGAAACAACAATTAGAAGAAGCAAAAGAAAAACTAGATAAGGCCAAACAAGATATTGAAAATCTAGAAACAAGTAAATGGACCGTATTAGACCGTACACAACATTATGGTATGGAAACTTATTCTGCTTCTGTAGATCAAATGGGAGCGATTGGTAATATCTTCCCGGTATTCTTTTTCTTAGTTGCTGCATTAGTTTGTTTGACAACGATGACACGTATGATTGATGAAGAAAGAGGACAGATTGGAATATTAAGAGCACTTGGTTATACAGAATTTCAATGTGCGTCAAAGTATTTGATTTATGCGTTATTTGCGACTTTGATAGGATGTGTTGTAGGTTCGATTCTTGGTACTTTGACATTTCCTTTGATTATTTATGAAGCATGGAAAATGTTATATATTGAGCCAGATATGAACTGGTATATACCTTGGCATCTCATTTTACTAGCAACTTTATCTTTTATTGCAGTGATGTTGATTACAACATATTCTGTATGTCATAAATCGATGAAGGAAGTTCCTTCTCAATTACTAAGACCAGCTTCTCCAAAATTAGGAAAATCATCTTTTATTGAACATATTGGCTTGATTTGGAATCATTTATCTTTCACTTGGAAAGTAACGATTCGTAATTTATTACGTTATAAACGCAGACTTATTATGACTGTCATTGGTGTAGGTGGATGTACTGCATTGATGGTCATTGGATTTGGTGTAAGAGATTCTATTAATCAAATGGTAAAACTACAATTTACGGATATTACACATTATGATGGCTTTGCGAAAATATCAGATGATATTTCAGAAGATGATAAAAATACATTGATTCAAAAAGTTGAAGAGGATCAAGAGGTATCAAATGTTATCTCTGCAGTTTCTTATTCAGGTAAATTAACATATGGTGAAAATGAAGAAACCGTATTAACACAAGTTTTTGAAGATGATGCAGAAATTGCAGAATTATATACATTGCGTACACGTGTTGGACATAAATCCATTCACTTAGATGATAGTGGAATCATTATTAGCGAAAAACTAAGTGAAGATTTGGGTGTCAAAGTTGGGGATACATTAACGATTGAAAGTAAATATGGTATCCAAAAAGAAGTCACTATTTCTGCGATAACAGAAATGTATATTCAACATTATGCATTTATGAGTGATACATTGTATCAACAATTGTTTGATACTACGATTGCATCAGATACGATGTTTATTACTTCTTCTGTAGATAATTCTTCAAATCTACAAAAGATGCTCGCAAATGATGAACGTGTAGAATCTATCAACTTTTATGATGTAACATTAGATAACTTTAATAACATGGTCAAAACATTAGATTTTATCATTGTTGTATTGATTGCTTCATCATTGGCATTAGCGTTTGTTGTATTAGGAAATTTGATGAACATTAATATTTCAGAAAGACAAAGAGAAATCGCAACTTTAAAAGTATTAGGATTTCGTAAACGAGAAGTACAATCGTATGTATATAAAGAAAATAATGTACTAACGATCTTAGGCGCATTTGCGGGATTGCCATTGGGGGTAGCGCTACATCATTGGATCATGCATGAATTACAATTTTCGTATGTTATGTATGGGGTAGATGTCATGCCATTATCTCTTGTAATATCGGTCGTATTGACAACGACATTTGGTGTTTTGATCAACCAATTGATGAAAAAGAAATTGGCTGCTATTGAAATGGTTGAAAGTTTGAAGTCTGTAGAATAATGCGTATAGTTGTGATATAATGCAACCTGTTACGTGATTAAAGAAATGAAAAGATAGAAGATTTGAAAAGGAAAAGAAAGTAAAATGAAAAAATTTAAGAAGAGCTGGGATTTCCACGGAAAAACGATTACAGTGGAAAACGGCGAAATTGCTAAACAAGCAGGTGGAAGCGTTGTTGTTCGCTACAATGATACGGTTGTTTTATCAACAGCTACAGCGAATAATCAAGCAAAGGATACAGATTTTTTCCCATTAACTGTTTTGTATAATGAGAAGATGTATGCAGCTGGTAAGATCCCAGGTGGTTTTTTAAGAAGAGAAGGTAGACCTACAGAACACGCTACATTAACAGCACGTTTGATCGATAGACCAATTCGTCCATTGTTTGCAGAAGGATTTAGAAATGAAGTACAAGTTGTAAATACAGTCATGTCTTGTGATCCTGATGCAAGTAGTGAAATGGCAGCTTTATTTGGATCATCCTTAGCACTTTGTGTTTCTGATATTCCATTTAATGGACCTGTTGCAGGTGTTATTGTCGCTAAAGTAGGCGATGAATATATCATTAACCCAACTGTCGAAGAAAGCGAAAAAGCAGTTTTATCTTTAACAGTTGCTGGTACAAAACAAGCAATCAACATGGTTGAAGCTGGCGCAAAAGAAGTTAGTGAAGAAGAAATGTTAACAGCACTTCAAGTTGGACATGATGCAATCAAGGAATTATGTGCAATTGAAGATGAAGTGATTGCGGAATGCGCAAAAGAAAAGATGGAAGTTGTTCTATATGAAATTGATCCTTCCATTAAAGCATATATTGATGAACATGCTGGAGATGAAATTCGTAAAGCTGTTTCTATCAAGGGGAAATTAGAAAGTTATGGTCGCATTGAAGAATTAAAGAACCAAATGGTTGAAGAAATCGGTGCGAAAGAATATGAAGATGAAAAAGCATGTGAAAAGGCTAAGAAGCAAGCTGCAGAATACTGTGTTGAAGTTGAAGCTGCTGAAATCAGAAGATTGATTTCTGAAGATAAAATCAGACCAGATGGAAGAAAGTTAGATGAATTACGTCCATTAGATTCTCAAGTAGATCTACTTCCTAGAGTACATGGTTCCGCAATGTTTACACGTGGAGAAACACAAGTTATCTCTGTTACAACTTTAGGTCCTTTATCTGATGCACAACTCGTAGAAGATCTAACAACTGCTACTGAAAAGAGATTCATGCATCAATATAACTTCCCACCATTTTCTGTTGGTGAAGTAGGTAGAATGGGTACACCAGGAAGAAGAGAAATCGGACATGGTGCATTAGGTGAAAGAGCATTAGCTCAAGTATTACCAAGTGAAGAAGAATTCCCATATACAATTCGTACGGTTGCTGAAGTATGTGAATCCAATGGTTCATCTTCTCAAGCATCTATCTGTGCAGGTACTATGTCATTAATGGCAGCTGGTGTTCCAATCAAGAGAATGGTAGCTGGTGTTGCGATGGGACTTATCACAGTTGGTGATACATATTCCATTTTGACAGATATCCAAGGTGCAGAAGATCATTATGGCGATATGGACTTTAAAGTAGCTGGTACTCGTGAAGGTATTACAGCTCTTCAAATGGATATTAAGGTTACAGGTATCTCTATGGATATCTTAAGAGAAGCATTAGCACAAGCTCATAAAGGAAGAATGCAAATCTTAGATAACATGGAAACAGCAATTTCTGAACCACGTGCAGAACTATCTAAGTGGGCTCCTAAGTTTGTTACATTCACAATTCCAACAGACAAGATCAGAATTGTCATTGGTAAGGGTGGCGAAACAATTGATAAGATCATTGAAGAATGTGATGGTGTTAAGATCGATATTGATGATAATGGTAAAGTAGTACTTTATCATACAGATAAAGAAGTTCTTGAAAAGACACAACAAATGATCTTAGATTTGATTCGTGAAGCTAAAGTAGGTGAAGAATATGATGCGAAAGTAACAGAAGTACGTGATTCCTTTGCATTTGTTCATCTATTTGGTAGTACAGATGGTCTATTACATGTTTCTCAATTGAAATGGGAAAGAGTTGGAGATATCAAGGATGAATTACATGTAGGCGAAGAAGTACATGTTAAAGTCATCAATATTGATGAATCTGGTAAGATCAAAGTTTCTATCAAAGAATGTCTTCCAAAACCAGAAGGTTACGTAGAACCTCAAAAGGCTCCACGTTCTCATAAACCTGAAAGAAGAAACTTCCGTCCTCAAAATGACGCAAACGTTGAAAAACGTGTCTTCAAGAAAAAGGAAGAAACAGCTGAATAATTATGAACATGTGGTTCTTGTGAATCACATGTTTTCTTATGGTAGAAAAAAGATGCTTGAAACGGTAAAATAATATCGATGAAAAAAACAAATATTTTAAAATATACAATGATTATTTTTAGTATGATTTTGTGTGGATGTCAAAATGGTGTGACACAATACACAAGTAGTGCTGTTGCGGATTACAACTTACAAACAACAAATTCATCGAAAGCAAATATGATTAGTGTAAAACAAATGAATAAAGATACAATTTGGACATTTCAAGAATCTTATGAAAGAGGATTAAGGTGGCAAACAATTGATCATCATGTGATGGAATCTTCCAATGAAACAAATACGTTAGAAAATAATTATAAGACAATTGTGATTGATTATTATCTTTCTACAAATACAGAAATATCTGATTATTTTGATATTAAATATTCTTATATTGATGGTTATCGTTTTGGAATTTTATTTCAAAAAAAATATGATTCTAGAGAACAAATCAAAGAAGCATGTGAAAAACTAATAACTTTTCAAAATGATGTAATTGAAAATAATCAACAATACATTGATAAAGAATTGAATTATAATTTTCAATTACTATTAAAAAATGGAAATCATGTTATATACTTAGATGATTCTTTAGATGAAGAATATGCAGATCAAGCAAATTTGAAAATAGGACTTATTTATCAAGATGCAGATATTTTAAAAGAATATTCCAACACTGAAAGAAAGAATATTCCTGATGATCTACAAAAGATATCTATGAGAAGTAATGACAGGGAAGAATGGATGCCTTCCAATTATTATACGTATCAAGGTGTATATTCGATTGCTTCAACAGTTATATTTGATATCTTACAAAATATTGAACATGAAAATGTACTCGTTGAAGGAAATCGTGATTCTTTTACGATTCAGGTAAATGACGAAGATTATGGAAACTTTGAAGATACGATGATTTCATTCGTATTAGCTGAAAAGTTTACAGGTATGCAATTTCAATTAGAAGAGGATTAATATTATGAGAATGAGAAAAAAGAAATGGGCAGAAGGTTGGATGGAAGAACATTCTGACTATATTACAAAAGATGCAAGTCAATATAAAGGAACATGGAAACAATTATTAAATCAAGAAGAATTACATGTTGAAATTGGTATGGGTAAAGGAGATTATCTAAGACAAATGTCAAAGATGTATCCTGAAGCATGTTGGGTAGGAATTGAAAGAGATCCTAGTGCAGCAGCTGTTGCCGCAAGAAAAACGATTGAAGAAGGTTTTGATTTAAGCAACAATCGAATGATTTGTGGAAATGCAGAATTTATGTTGGATTGGTTTGAAGATGGAGAAATTGATGTGATTCATTTGAATTTTTCTGATCCATGGCCAAAGAAGCATTATCATAAAAGAAGATTATCATCTTCTAAGTTTTTAGATATTTATAAGAAAGTATTAAGTGACAATGGTAAGATCTTAATGAAAACAGATAATCAATTGTTATTTGAAGATAGTGTTCTATATTTCTTACAAAATGGTTTTACTTTAACAGAATTTTCTGTGAATTATCGTAGGGAAGAACATAATGAAGATGCTATCACAGAATATGAATCTAAATTCATGCAGGAAGGTCTTCCAATCTATCGACTATGTGCTGTTATCGATCACAAAGAGTAAATGTATGAAAAAACTACTATGTTTGATTTTAAGTGCATTTCTATTATCAAGCTGTACCGTAAAAACAACTATTGATTTACAAAGTGAAATAGAAAGTTCTTTAGCTTCTGCTAGTGAGGCAAAAATATTTGCGTCTAATATTAATAAACCTTTGTATTCTTACTATTTACCACCATCTATTGGTAGAAATAAATCCACACAAAATTCATCTGTTTTAAATGATCGTGGTAGAAAATTTATTATGAATTTAAATGTTGCATCCATCATTCAAGAAAAATATTATTCTGAAACGGATGAAACACAAACAAATGATTTTCAAGATACGATTGTGAAATGTGTTGGAGAATATATTGATGTAGATGAAGAAACACATGCATATGAAGTATCTATTTATGAAATGAATGGATATTATGTAACAGTATTTCATAGTGATGTTGTGGAATTCTATTCTGTATTAGATGCACTTAGTACATGTGATATTGTCAAAGATATGTTAAGGATCGCAAGAAGTATGAGGGTAGATACGGATGCAGTAATACAAGCATATTCAAATAAAAAGACAGTCGATTATAAGAGTGAAAAGATAGAATTGTTTGAACAAATCGTTCCAGAAAGTGGAAGAATTGAAGAACTGTTTGATGATGTAGAAACAAATGAAGATACAACAGAAAGAAATGAAGATGGTCCTAAAAAGATCACAACGACAGATGACATTTCAGAATAAGCGTGAAAATCACATATTTTGTGTTATGATTATAAGCGGATTAAATCAACTTATTGATGAATGTTGATGAAGGGAGAGGCATATGCTCAAAAAATTACAAGATCTTTTATTCGAAGAAGATGAAGATATCGAAGATGAAGATGAGGAAGTAGTAGAAAAACCTCACAAAGTAAAACAAGTACAAAAAGAAGAAGTTGTTCAAGCACAACCTAAAGTAGAACCAAAACCGGTCGTAGAACCAAAACTTGTTGAAGAAAGACCAACACCAAAACCAGTGGAAGAAACAAAAGCACCATCTTTTGATTCTTTGTTCAGTGAACCTGAAGAGCCTGTTAAACCAGCAAAAACACTTGGCATTACTTTAGATGCTGTAAAACCTGCACCAGTTGAAGAAAAGAAGAAGGTTGAACCTGCAAAGGTAACACCAGTTAAGAAACCAAAACCAACACCTACAAAGCCAATTGGTTATGAATTTAAACCAGTTATTTCTCCAATCTTTGGTGTAGATGAAAAGGATCTAACTGCTGTTAAGAATACTGCACGTAAGTATTCTGCTCCTGAAAAGATCAAGAGTGATTCTAATATTTCACCAATCATTTCACCTATGTATGGAACAGATGCAGAAGATTCACCTAGTTTGATTGCAGATACAGTTGAAAAGAGTGAAATTCTTGAAAAGACAGTTGGTAACGTTAAAAATTATAAGGCTGAAGATGACATTCCTGAATTCTCTTTAGATGATATTTTACTTGCTAGTGATAATGAATTTGTACAAGAAAATACACCTTCAGAAAAGCCTGCACCTAAAGCAGTAGATGATGAAACTTTAGTATTAGATAAGACATTATTTCCAAGTGATGAAGGTTTAGACTAATGCAGTACTATTTTATAGGAATCAAGGGGACAGGAATGTCCTCTCTTGCATGTATGTTAAAAGATCTAGGGAATGAAGTATCTGGATCTGATCTTTCGAAGCATTTCTTTACAGAAGTTGGTTTAAATGAAAGAAATATTCCAATCTATGATTTTGATCCAAGTAATATTAAAGATGGCATGCATGTTATTATTGGAAATGCTTTCTTAGAAGACTTTCCAGAAGTAATTGCCGCAAGAAATAATACAACTTGTGTATGTGCAAGATACCATGAATTTTTAGGTGAATTCTTAAAGAGTTATCATTTGATTTCTATTGCGGGTTCTCATGGTAAAACAACAACTACAGGAATGATTTCTTCTGTTATGAATCTTTATAAAAAGACAGGTTATCTCATTGGAGATGGAACTGGTCATTTAGAAAAAGATACAGAATATTTCTGTTTAGAATCTGATGAATTCAGAAGACATTTCTTAGCATATCATCCTGAATATGCAATTGTTACAAATGTTGAAATTGATCATGTAGATTATTTCAAAGATGAAGCAGATTATAGAAGTTCTTATGAAGAATTCGCAAAGAATGTTACAAAAGCAATGGTCATCTATGGAGAAGATGAACAAGCAAGAAAATTAAATCTAGGAAATACTAAGGTTTATTGGTATGGATTAGAAGAAACAGATGATATTCAAGCAAAAAACATTAAAGAAACAAGTACAGGAATGGAATATGATGTGTATTTTGAAGGAAACTTCTTTGCACATTTTACAACACCACTTGTTGGACATCATTTATTATTAAATTCTTTAGCAGTCATTGGTGTATCTATTTTAGAAGGTATTCCTGCTGAAACAATTGAAGAAGGATTATCTCACTTCAAAGGTGTTAAAAGAAGATTTGTTGTAGAAGAACATAATGATGATATCTATATTGATGATTATGCACATCATCCTACAGAAGTAGGTGTAACAATTGATACAGCACGTCTCAGATTTCCTGATAAGAAATTAGTAGCAGTATTTAAACCACATAGAGCTTCTCGTGTAAAATACTTCGCAGAAGATTTTAAGAAGCAATTAGAAAAAGCGGATAAAGTGTATCTATGTGATTTTACAAGTATTGATGATAAACAAGATGGAACAGATATTGATATCACATATCTACAAAAGATGATTCCTAATTCTGTTGTTATTACTGAAGATGAAAAGGGTGCAGAAATCTTAGCACAAGAAAGACCAGCATGTTTCCTATTTATGTCTAGTAAAGATATTTATGGACTTGCTGAAATGGTAAAAAAGATAAAGTGAACTAGATGAAGATAAGTTATCTTAGATAGCAAATCTTCATTTTTTTATGGAAAAAATACTGAAATACTT
>CAVLCI010000026.1:0-17502 GCA_963661415.1 Bifidobacteriaceae bacterium
CATGTATATACATGGACTTTTCTATTTTTTTACAAATTCATAACTCTTTGTAGTAAAATGTTGCGGTATATTTCATGGAGGAATCAATATGGCAATTAGAAAATATAAATCAATTATCAAACAAAAAGAACAAGAAAAAGTTGATCCCTCACCACAACAAAATGAAGAAATCATAGAATCAAATTCTATTCAAACAGAAGAAAAACAAAAAACAACAAAAAAATGGAATATTTCTTTTATTTTGTTTTCTTTTATTTCTTTATTTGTTTTATTAATAATATCTGAACTTGTATTCAAATGTATTGAATTTGGATTTTCATTTGATTTATCTTTGCTAAGGATTTGTTTCTTCTGCATTGGATTTTCAGGAATCGTTTCAACGTTATTATCTTTACTACCATTAAAACCCGCAAAGATCATTCATACAGCTTTCTGTTTTATCTTACCAATTTATGCATTATTTCAAATAGGAATCCATAATATGATGCATTCTTATGCAACCCTAAAGACTGCAGGTGGACTTGCTGGGGCTATGGTAAGCTATGTATTCCAATATATTCGTCAAATGCCACTTGCATATTGGTTCATGTTATTGATTCCAGTCTCTTATTTCTTTCTTCAAAAAAAATATATTTCTGTTTATAAATCAAAAAATTATAAGAATTTAATTCTGATTCTTGTAACTTCCATTGCCTTAGATGAATGTGGTCTATTACTAACCGCAATTTATGGTACTTGGGAACAATATACATATCCTACTTATCAAGAGACTGCCATTCGTGAATATGGAATCGAAAGATTCTTATTAAGAGATATCGCTACAATCTTCACTGAAAAAGAAGCTGTTCTAGAAGAAGAACAACAAGAATATACAGAAGTCGATAGCACACGTAAAATTGATGATACTGCTTGGCAAGAATTATCAGATACAGATGATGATGAAACACGCAAGAAAATAGATTCTTATTTAATGAATCAAAATATTGATGGATATAATGATAAAACTGGACTATTAGAAGGAAAGAATTTGATTTATATCATGATTGAAGCATTTGATTATATTGGTATTGATGAACAATTAACACCAACATTATATAAAATGATGAATTCTGGTTGGAACTTTTCAAATCATTACACACCAAAATTTGATACAGGTACATCCGATTCAGAACTTATATCCGAAACAAGTTTAGTTCCTAGAAGAGATACTAATGTTTATGCAGAATACGCAAATAACGATTGGACAAATTCTATCTTCTACCTCTTCAAGCAATCTGGTTATACAACACATGCTTATCATAACTGGACAGATGAATTTTATCCAAGAAAAACAATGATGGAAAGCTTGTATTGTGATGATTATGAAGATTGGTCTGATTTCACAGAACAAGATGCTTCTTTAGAAACAATCAGTGGATGGCAATCTGATTATGATCTATTCCGTCTAACAACTGATAAATACATCAACGAAGATCAATTCATGACAATGTATATCACTTCTTCTACACACTTTCCATATAACACAAGTTGGGATGTGTTAGGAAATAAATACTTAGATGAAATCAATCAAGTACATCCTGATTACCCAGAAGATGTAAAACACTACATTTCTAAAGCCATGGAATTAGATAAAGGTATGGAGTATTTACTACAAGCTTTAGAAGATGCAGGAAAAGCAGATGATACAGCTATTGTATTCTTTGCGGATCATCATCCACTCAATATGAATATTAATTATTTATATGACTATACGCCTGAAATTGATTCTAGTGGTATGACAGTTGATCGTTCTGTTGGAATGAATGAATTTAGATCACCACTTGTGATGTATTGTCCATCCATCTTACAAGATGAAACATTCACTAATATTTCTAGTACATATGACATATTACCAACTGTCTTAAATCTATATAACATCAATTATGATCCTAGATTATTATTAGGAACCGATTACTTCTCTGATTCTGAATCTATTGTTTATTTTCCAGATGGAGATTGGGCAACAGATAAAGGTATCTATTACACGTCTACTGGTACATTTGAACCAACAAATCCTGAAGATACGATTGATGAATCTTATATCACAAACACAACAACTAAGGTAAATAACGCATTCAATATTTCTTTGATGATCTATCAATCGAATTATTTCCATTATCGAAATGGTATTACAGCACCTGATTCTTCATTAAAAAACTATACAACAATTACAGACTCTGAAACAGGTGAACAAATTCATGTTCAACAAACTGCAGAAAATGAAAATACAACATCAGACTGATGTTGTATTTTTTCTTTATCGTGCTCTTTTCCAAGTTGATTTAGAGAATAGAACTAAGATTGGCATGATTTCAAGTCTTCCAGCTAGCATATCCATAATCAATACGATTTTTGAAAAGATCGAAAAACTTGCGAAATTAGAAACTGGTCCAACTTGAGACAAACCAGGTCCAATGTTATTAAAAGTAGCCATGACTGCTGAAAAATTCGTTTCAAAATCAAATCCATCTATAGATATTGCGATAGTAGAGATAATCAAGATCAATACATAAGCCATTACATAGGAAGAAATATTATTGACAATATTTTCTGACATTGGTCTATCATTATATTCAATTACTCTTACTTCTGATGGATGTAAGAACTTATGAATATTTCTTCGTAATGTTTTTATCATGATTACAAGTCTAACTTGTTTGAAACCTCCACCTGTACTTCCTGCACAAGCACCAACAAACATACAAAATAAGATAATACTATGCGCTAAAGCAGGCCATTTGTTGAAGTCAGTTGTCCCATATCCTGTTGTAGAAATGAGTGTCCCTACTGTAAAAGCTGCGTCTCTCAAACAAATGGAAGAATCTTTATAGAGTGGTAAAGCTGTAATAAACAATCCTAAGATAGCTGCACCTACCACAAACAAGAAACATCTAAATTCCTCATCTCTTACGACTTCTTTGTATTTTCTTGTCAACAACAAGAAATAGATTGAAAAGTTTACTGAGAACAAAAACATAAATATCGTTGTAATATTAATTGCGGCATTGGAATAAGAAGCCATTGAGTCTGCTTTTACACCAAATCCACCAGTTCCAGCAGTACCAAATCCAATACAGATTGCATCAAATACCGGCATTTTCCCAACAATTAATAGTAATAAAATATCAATGATCGTTAATACAGTATAAATAATATATGTAATCTTTGCCGTTTCTTTCATTCGAGGAACGATTTTACCAGAAGCAGGTCCTGGTGATTCCGCACGCATAATATGCATTGTAAATCCACCATTTTTTCCACCTACAGATACAATTGCGAGTAAGAATACTAAGATTCCCATACCTCCAATCCAATGTGAAAAAGATCTCCAAAATAATAAACTATATGACATTTCTTCAACATTAATTAAAATCGAAGAACCTGTTGTTGTAAAACCAGAAACCATTTCAAACATCGCATCTACAAAGTTAGGAATCTCTTTTGAAAAAACAAAAGGTAAACATCCAATTGCACTCATGATGATCCATGTTAATCCTGTTGTCACTAAACCTTCTCTAGAATAGAAATGATTCTTTTTATGATTTTTTGTAATCAACAAAATCAATCCAACTGTCAAAAACAAGATCAAGTAAGTGATTCCAAAACCATACAATGCATTCCATTCTTGAGAAAATAACGCAATCAATACAGAAGGAATCATTAACGCTGCTTCTATTAATAAAATATAAGAAATAATTCTTAATATAAATTTAAAGTTCATGCAACTTAGTCCTCAAAAATATCATTAATCTGATGAATCGTTGTTGTATCATCAGAAAGAATGACAATAATATCATCTTTTTCTAATGTAGAATCACCATTTGGAATTTCAAAGCGATCCCCTCTAGCAATCGAATTAATCAAGATATCTTTCTTGATATGAAGATCTTTTAATGGAATACCAATATGTTTTGTTGTATCATCAACCAAGAATTCAGATGCATCAACTCTACCATCCGCAATTCTATGAATCGTTAAGGCAGCACCCTCTTTGTTTTGAATTGCTCGAACATAACGAATGATATGCATGGATACAATATCTTTAGGTGAAACGATCGTTCCTAAATCTAACTTATCTGTTAGTTCATCAATTCTACCTCTACCTAGTTTTGTAACAACTGTAGAAATCTTTCTTTGGTTTGCATAAAGTGCACATACCATATTCACTTCATCCATACCTGTTAAACCAACAAACGCATCATAATCTGCGATATCCTCACTCTCTAATACGGAATGATCGGAAGCATCTCCATGAATGATTGTTACGTTTGGAAGTAAGCCCGCAAGTTCTCTACATGCTTTTTCATCTTGTTCAATGATTGTTGCTTTGATATTTGCTTGTTGTAAGTATTGTGTTAGATAATATGCAATTCTACTACCACCCGCAATAACAACATGTTTTACTTCTTTCTTTATGACACCAATATTATTCAATAATGTATGTAATTCTTGGTTTGTTCCTGTAATATATAAACGATCATTTGCTTGTAAGATCGTATCACCATTTGGAAGAATGATTTCCCCATTACGCAATACCGCAGAAATCAAAACTTGCGCTTGTATCTTTCTATGGAAATCAGATAGCTTCAAATTCTTGATTCTTGAAGTCTCACTTACTTTTAATTCCGCAATTTCTGCACGTGATTTCGCAAAATGTTCTACCTTCATAAATTCAGGAAGTTTTAATAAACTTGCAATTTCAATTGCAGCTTCTCTTTCTGGATTGATGACAAGAGACAATCCAAAATGGCCTGATAATTTCAATAATCCTGAAACATATTCAGGTGTTCTAACACGCGCAATAACATGCACATTTGGATTTAAAGCACGTGCTGTCATACAAGCTAAAACATTAATTTCATCTGCATTCGTTGCCGCAATAAAAACATCTGCGGAATAAATGTCTGCTTCTTCTAATGTCGCAACTGTCGCTGCATTTCCTTGATACGTAATTACATCATATTTCGTACCAACGACTTCCAATACATCAGCGTTTCTATCAATCAATGTGATATCACATCCATCTGCACTTAATTCTTTTGTTAAAGTCTTTCCAACTTTACCTGCACCAGCAATCACTATCTTCATAAATACCCCTCTCACTTTGTGCTAGATAATATTCTAATCACTTCATATATAAAAGACAAGACTCCTAATTACATGAAAAAATCATGTTGAAATACTTCTTTTTTCAACATGATTCATCTTCATTTGCTAAGTTTATCAAAGAATGGTTCTATTAATTTCATAAGATCTTTCCAATATGGTGGATATGCATCATATCCATAATATTCATAAACTTCATCCCAACTAATATCAATGCCTAATTCCCATTCATTATTATCTAGAATTGTTTTTCCATCATTATTTGGAATATATAAACGATTCCAATCTGCTACATAAAGATCTTGAAATAGACTTTCTTTTAACTTGATCCATTCTTCACTACTCAGCACATCCGCAACTTTATCAATGCCACCTTCATTTGCATCATAAACTTCATATACACAAGATCCATCTTTTTCCTGGATCATTCTTAAACGTGCACTGCCAGATACGATGTCTCCAAAACGGAAACGCAATCCTTTCACTGCATCTACCATTGGAATTCCTTTATCACTTAATGCTGGTCTACCGAAAGAATTCTTACAATCATCACATAAGTAATACTCATCTAGTTTTTTAATCTTTTTACTTCCACAATGTGGACATATTATCTTCTTACTCATAATTCCTCCAAATCCTGTATTTATTTTACAACAGAATTTAAACTTTAGAACAATAAATGTAAGCGTTTACTAATTACGAATATCCTTCCATCACTTTAATGACTTTTTTGTATGAATGTACAAAACATATAATTTCCGCTATCGCTGTAATGACCCATGAACAAGGATACAACAAATATAAAGATGTAATCGTATGAAAATACGCAAATATCGTATAAATCCAAATCACTCTAAATACACAAGAACCTAATATTACGATGACAATTGGTGCAATACTTTTTCCAATACCTCTTGATGCCGCAATCGTACAATCCATAAAAGCAGATAAACAATAAGAAAATGCCATAACTTTTAACTTTTCCATTCCCGCATCGATAACAGAAGTCTCATTTGTAAAGAAGCTCAAGAAATAATTTCCAAAGAAAAATAACGCTCCACCAAAAATAATTCCAGCCATAAAAGAATAAAATAACGCAACAAAATAACTCTTTAACATACGCTCTTTATTTCCGGCACCCCAATTCTTAGATACAAAAGAAGCACACCCCGTATAAAAAGCAGCCATAACATTAAAAATGATCGTATCCGCATTACTTGCGGCAGAATTACCAGAAACAACAACTGCATCAAAAGAATTCACACCTTTTTGTACAAATAAATTCGCTATCGCAAAGATTGCATTTTGAATTCCTGCTGGAATTCCTATTTTCAAAACATCTTTACATGCTGTTCGATCAAATAATTCTTTTTTTACTTCTAACTTAGAAATATCATCTCGTTTTCTCAAATGGTAAATAATCAAGAAAGCACTTAAATATTGAGATATCGCAGAAGCAATCGCAACACCATCAGCCGCTCTATGACAAACAATAACGAAAAACAAGTTTAAAATAACATTAACAACGCCAGAAATACTCAAATACATGAGTGGTCGTTTCGTATCACCACTAGCACTAAGAACACCATTGCCAAAATTATAGATAGCCATCGCAGGAAATCCCAATGAATAGATTTTCAAATATAGAGTTGCTTGCGCAAACAATTCTGATTTTGTGTTTAATACATTTAACAATGGATTACATAATAATAGTGAAGCAAGAGCGATTACAATACCTACGATTCCACAAGAAATAAACGATGAAAAAATACTTTTCTTTGTATAATCCGTATTCCCTTGTCCTAAACTATGGGCAACAATAACTGTTACCCCACTTCCCATTCCAATTAAAAAACCAGTATATAAAGTCACAAGTATCGTTGTTGAACCAACTGCTCCAAGTGCTGTATAATCCGCAAACTTTCCAACGACTGCTACATCACTTAAATTGAATAAAACTTCTAATATTTGTGCAAACATCAAAGGAACACTAAAAAAGAACAAATTCTTCCATAAGGAACCTTCACACATCTCTATCCCACGACTTCTTGACATATTGCCTCCTAAACTCGCAAGCAATATTGTAGTCCTTTTTTTAGAAACCAAAAGAAAAACTTTCGAAATTCGAAAGTCTATTTCATTAATTTATCTTTATTTTTTGTGATAACAAAAATAATGATGATTTCAAGCAAGAATGCAAGTATCATAAACATGTATTCACCTTGTGCTAAAAAATGCCCTGCAATACAGTTCAATAATATTTGTATCCAACAAGAAGAAGCTACCGCAATCACAAATTCTTTCGTAGAAATACGTGTCTGTGCAGAAATATATGGAATGATTCCATTTGGAATACCAGGTATCATACAAGATATCGCAACAACAAATACAGGATGTCCTTGATTGATCCTTTGAATCAATGCATTTTCTTTCTTTAGAAGACCTTGTACATTTTTCTTGAAAATCCTTCCGATACAAAAAGCAACACAATTCCCAGAAATAAAACCAATCCAACAAATCAAAAAGCTTTTCCACCATCCATAAATCAATGCACCAGCAACTTGAATGACCATTCCTGGAAAAAAGATAGATATTACTTGCATGATACAAATCAACCATAAAACAATATACCCACCAATAGTAGATTGTTGTTGTAAATAAGCAGTCAATTCTTGTTGATTTCCATGTTCTAAAATATGAATCAAATCAATAAATTGATTTCCAAATGTTTTATATACGATATAACACATCATAATAACAACTAAGACAGCGATTAAAATGAGTGTATTTTTCCCTATTTCTCTTACTTTATTAGCCATATCATTCCTAATTAGCTAAAGGAATATAACATATTTTTCATAAAATTTATATCTTTTTTTAACAAAGATAACAAATTGTCTAATTTAGAAATAATGCTATGATATTAGTTGTTTTGAAGGAGTTTTTATGAACGCAAAAGAAATATCTCAAGAATTATTATCATTTATACAAAATAGCCCAAGTATGTTTCATTCTATTTCATCCATTCAAAAATATTTAGATGATGCTGGATTTACATACTTACCAGAAGGATCTTCTTGGAATCTAGAAAAAGGAAATCAATATTATACAATTCGAAATCATTCTAGTTTGATTGCTTTTAAGATTGGAGAAACATTAGATGATTATCATTTTCAAATGTGTGCTTCACATAGTGATTCTCCTACATTTAAAGTTAAAACCGTTCCTGAATTAAAAGGTCAAGGTGAATACCTAAAATTAGATGTAGAAGCTTATGGCGGTATGATTGATTCTACATGGTTTGATCGACCACTCAGCGTTGCAGGTAGAGCACTTGTTAGAAATGGAAATACAATTAAAAATCAACTTATTTATATTGATAAAGATCTATTGTTGATTCCTAATGTTGCCATTCATTTCAATCGTGATGTAAATAAAGGTGTTCCAACGAATAGACAAATTGATCTTTGTCCGTTATTTTCTGCAGGAAAGGCAAAAGAAGGAGATTTCAAAAAGATGATTGCAGAACATTTAAATGTTTCTGTTGATCAATTATTAGGATTTGATTTGTTCTTAGTCAATCGACAAAGACCATGTATTTGGGGATATCAAGAAGAATTTATTTCTTCTCCAAAATTAGATGATCTACAATGTGCATTCGCAACATTAAAGGCATTCTTAGATTCTAATAATACACATGATATTAGTGTATATGCTTGTTTTGATAATGAAGAAGTTGGTTCTAATACAAAACAAGGTGCGATGTCTACTTTCTTACAAGATACACTTAAAAGAATCAATTATAACTTAAAGAAGTCAGAAGAAGATTACTATCAAGCAATTTCTAAATCTTTCTTAGTTAGTGCAGATAATGCTCATGCGGTACACCCTAACCATCCTGAAAAGACAGATCAAGTCAATTGTGCCTATATGAATAAAGGATTGGTCATCAAAGAAAGTGCAAACCAAAAATACACAACAGATGCTTTCTCTAGATCAGTTTTCGAACAAATTTGTTATATGGCAAATACACCATATCAAACATTTGCGAATCGCTCTGATTCATTAGGTGGATCTACATTAGGAAACCTTTCTAATATACAAGTCAGTGTTCATGCGGTAGATATTGGTTTACCACAATTATCCATGCACTCTACATACGAAACAGGTGGTGTAGAAGATACACTAACAACGATCCAAACACTCACAAAATATTATTCTACAAACATCAAAATTCAAAATTTTGAAGAAGTTTCTTTTGAATAAGCATAAAAAAAGCTTAGGATTTTTTCAATCTTAAGCTTTTTATTTTATTTATTTTGCGAGTTTTGCAGCTGCTTCACCAGCAATCTTACCAGATACGAATGTCCAAGATTGTGCTTGTCCACCCCATGGAGAATAAGCTTCTCCTTCTTTATTCGCAACACCTTCAGAATCTTGACCTACCGCAAATAAATTCTTAATTGGTGTTCCATCTTCTTTTAATACATTCATATTTGTATCAACATCTAAAGAACCAACTGTACCATAAGAATATCCACAACATTCAAACAAATAATATGTTTCATCTGCATCACCTAGGGATTTTGTTAATGTTGTTTCATCCATATTTAATGCTTTCGCTAATTCACTAGGTGTTCCCTTCCAAGCATTTTCTGTTTCCAAAGCCACTTCTACGATATGATCCATTGAATCAATTGGTGTACCTGCTGCAGGAACTGTTCCACCTTGTCCTAAACCAAAGATAGATACTGCTGCAGTTGTTTCAGATAAACCACTCTTTTTCATCGCATCGATTTCATCTTGTGTATAAACATTGTAATAATGGAAACCTGGAGCGTACGCAATACCAACAGTAAGTTCACTATTTGTTGTACCAGATTCATCTGTTGCACCTAAAATAGCACCTGTTTCATCTACTTCTTTTGCGTCACTTGTTGTAGCGATTGCGGAGAGAATTGCTTTTTCATCTGCTGTTAAAGAATCATCACGAATGATATTAGGAACTTGAGATACATGAATCATTGGCAATGTACCTAATGCATAAGTTGCTCCACCAACAGATTGTCCCATTTTGATACCTGTTCCATCATTAACTGTATCACCAATACTCTTAACTGTACTTCCATATACTTCTTCTAACATTTCATCGTTTCCTAAGAAACCACCCGTCGCTAGAATGACTGACTTACCAGAAATTTCATATGTTGTACCATCATAACTAACTGCTTTAACACCTGTTACATTTCCTTCAGAATCCGTTAATAATTCTTCTGCTGTTAATTCCAACATATAATCATTATCTTCATCCATTGCCTTTGCTTTATCTAAAGCATTTTGGAATTGATATGTATGATCAGGTCCAAATGCATACCACTTTGTATTATCTTCATCAGCAGTATAAACTGTCCATTCTTTATCCCATGAAGGAACAACGAAAGAACCTAATAGTCCACCCATTCCATCAAAACTAAAGTCAAAATTATCCATGTAGTAATCTACTGCAGATCCAGATTCGTATACAGCTTCCTTAATTACATCTGCTTTTTCATCTGTTCCTACATAATCCAACCAAGTTTCATAAACTTCATCTGCATCAATGTAATCTTTGCCATCATTATATTTGTTCTTTAAGTTTTCACTATTCAAAGTCATTGGTCCATATACAGAGGCAGAGTTTCCTCCAATTTCACCTGCAGCTTCAATGCCAAATACTTTCGCACCAGCTTTTGCGGCAGAACAATAAGATAGAATACCAGATCCACCTAAGCCAACAACGATAACATCATAGCCATCTAGTTTCTTTACTTCTGTACTTTTTTCTACAGTTGTCATCCACTCACTACTCTTACCACCAGCTTCTTCAATTGCAGAAGAAACGATGTTTTTAATAGCACCAGAAGAAGTTGTAGCACCAGTAATAGAATCTACACCAACACTTTGTGCTTCAATGATTCTTGGAATCAATTTTTCTTCCGCAACGCTAAACCATTGACCTGTTGCAGAATCAGATTCTTCCGTAATTTGGATGTCAGTAATTTTGTTATCTTCGATTGTAACAGTTCCTTTCATCATTCCTGTTACACCAAAACTTGTTGCAGTTTCTGTATAAGTGCCATCTTTTAATTCTGTTTTTTCAGCACTTTCTGTTCCTGTTGCTTGTTTGATTGCATCTTCTAAAGCAGCCTTTACCGCATTTGTTGTTTCTGTAGCACCAGATACACCATCAATATCACTAGATTGTTGATCCATGATTTGTTGTACTAATTCATCTGCTGCTTTTCCACCAATTGATTCTGTTTCTCCAGAAACATCTAATTCAACTTTTGTAATTTCTGAAGAAGAAAATGTTGCGGTAACTGTTACATCAGAACTATGACCTTTGCCAGTACCTGTGTAAGTTCCTGCTGTATACTTTCCATTACTAGATGATGAACAGCCTACTAAGCTAAGCATCATTGCAGAAGAAAGTAATCCTGTAAATACTTTTTTCATTCCAATTAACCCTCCATTTGGTATATAATCATTTTAAACGTTAGAACAGTTCCAACGTCAATGATTTTGTTTATTTTTTCACAATATGAATATCAAACAAGCAAGTATTGAAACCGCAATTTCAAAAGATATGATTCGTTTCTACGAAAAGAAAGGAATCATTCATCCAAAAAGAAAAGAAAATGGATATCGTGATTACTCCACACAAGATCTCCATCTTTTAATATTGATTAAACAATATAACGCTTTAGGAATTCCTCTTTCTACCATTCAATCCATGTTGAAAGATAATGATATTGACGCAGGAAAACAACAACTCAATACGCATATTACACAATTGAAACAAGATGTAGAATATGCCTATGCCAGATATCAAAATGCTTTAGATCTTCAAAAATTATTAGAAACCTATCAAAATAAAATCCCCTATGAAATTGGAGAACGTTATGACCTTTATTACATTCCAATCAATTCTAATTCTGCCTATATCAATCTAGTCAATTCAGGTATCGCTAGACCAGTTTATCGCATTCAAAGTTCATATCTAAAACAAGAATCCTATCCTTCTGACTTTGGATTATTATTCACTACTAAAAATATAGAAAAACCTTCAAAATTCACACACATCCCCAAACACAAATACTATCGAACCATTACAAAAGTACCATCAAATGAAATTATTTCTACCTTAAAATTAAATACTTTATTACAAGAAGTACATCAACATGGATATCAAGAATGTGGTGATATATTTATCTATCAATTTATCATTGATAGCACTAATGATATGGATACAATATGCGTGGAATTCACAATTCACTAAGTGGACTATGTTCTGTTCAAATGTTAAAATAGATACAAGAGGTGATGCATATGAATGAAACAAAGCATGCTTATTGGATACATTTCACACGTGAAGATTCTGAATCCGTTAATGGATTTGTATATTTACCGCAATGCACTTGTTCTAATTGCGAAAAGAGAGTTAATTTCGAAAAAGAAGTATGTCCATATTGTGGAGCTATCATGGATGCAGAACAACCAAAAACACCAAGCAAATAACGCTTGGTGTTTTTTTAAGGATTACATTTTTTACAAGGTGTATAACCATCTTCTATAATTTCTTCTCTTGTTTTTTCAGATATTAATTTATTATTATCAGAAATCGTATCTACACTATCACAAGTAGATAAATGAAATTTTTTACTTCTTGTGTTTAATACATATCCTTCACTTACATTTGTATCAGATTTCATTTCAGTTGAAGTAGTTTCTTTTTCTGTATCAAATGCAATTTGATTTCCATCTGTAGAACAATGAATCGTTCCTTGTAAATCTGTTCTATAGACTGTTGTTCCTTGTTGTTGTAATAATTGTAAAGTTTCTTCATGTGGATGACCATAGGAATTATCTTTCCCACAAGAAATGACTGCGTATTTTGGATCAACTGCTTTCATCCAAGCAGAACTTGCTGCGGTATAACTTCCATGATGTCCTACTTTTAATACATCTACATTCAATTCTTCATAATGGTTATACAATAATAATTGTTCTTCCATTTGTTCTGCATCTGCTGTAAATAAGAAAGATACATTTTTGTATTCTAATCGAAAAACCAATGAATTGTTATTATCTTCACCTTCAATCAAATCTGTAGGACCTAACACTTTGATTATTGCGTTCTTTAAAGAATATGTTTCTCCATCCTTTGCTTGTGTTACAGAAACCTCTTTTTCACTTGCGGTATTTAAAAAGGATTGAAAACGTTCATTATCACTATCTAAATAAGGAACTAATATTTCATCACAACTACTATATTCTAGTGCTGCAGATAAACCTCCCACATGATCATTATGGGCGTGTGTTGCCACAATATATTTTAAATGTTTAATATTTTTCTTTTCTAAAAAAGAATAGATTTTTTGAGAAGCTGTAGGTAAACCACCATCAATCAACATTGCCTCATCTTCATCTATAATTAAAGTACTATCTCCTTGTCCAACATCAATAAAATATACTTCTAATGAAGTATTTTCTGAATCATTCACATCGGATTCTACTGAATCCACTTTATGAACAACAAAACCAGCAATGACACAACAAATTGTTATTACTTCCGCAATTAATGTTCTTTTTTTCATACATCTATTGTACAAAAAAACCTAAGGAAAATCTTAGGTTTTATAAATGTAATACTACAGTAGCGATTGAAAAATAGATTAATAATGATAACGCATCGATAATCGTTGTTAGTACAGGAGAAGCAACGACTGCTGGATCCAATCCTAATTTATCAACTGTCATTACCAAAATACTTCCAATCATCTTTGAGAAGAATACCGTACAAATAACAGTCACAGAAACTACAAGTGCCACATAAATACCAATTTGATCAATGAATAAGCTCTTTAAAAATACTGCTGATGCTAAAGTAACACCACAAAGTAGACCAACCAACAATTCTTTTAATACAACTTTTGGAAAATCTTTGGATGTAATTTCTTCAAGAGATAAACCACGTACAACTTCTACAGAAGATTGACTACCCGCATTTCCACCTGTATCCATCAACATTGGAATATACGCTGTTAATACAACGACTTTACTCAATGCATTTTCAAATGAAGTAATGATGCCACCTGTAAATGTTGCGGAAATCATCAACAACAATAACCATGGAACTCTCTTCTTCCAAGTTTCAAAAACACTTGTCTTTAAATAAGGTTTATCATTTGGAATGATAGCATTCATTTTATCGATATCTTCTGTTGCTTCTTGTTCCATGATATCCATGATATCGTCAACAGTAATGATACCTACCATTCTATTTTCTTTATCTACGACTGGTAAAGCAGTAAAGTCATACTTTTTGAAGATTTGTGCTATATGTTCTTGATCATCTGAAGTAGAACAAGATACAACATCTTCATGCATGATATCACGAATCAATTCATTCTTGTTTCGAATAATCAAATATCTTAATGCGACAGTTCCAATCAACTCTCTTTTTGCGTCTAAAACATAACAAACATTAACTGTTTCAGAATCTTTACCAAGTTTACGAACACGATGAATCGCATCTTCTACTGTCATTGTAGCTTTTAGATCTACAAACTCCACTGTCATGATAGAACCAGCAGAATCTTCAGGATACTGCAACAAATGATTCACATCTTTTCTTGTTTCTGCAGATGCATACGCTAAAATACGCTTTACAACATTCGCTGGCATTTCTTCTAATAAGTCAGTTGCATCATCTGCATACATATTATCAATGACAACACCTGCTTCATGATCACTTAATTGTGTGATGATATATTGTTGAGAATCATCATCCAATTGAGAAAATACATCTGCAGCAAGTTCTTTAGGGAATAAGCGGAAGATTTTTAACATATCTTCATCTTCCATTTTTTCTAAGATTACGGCAACGTCACTTTCATTCATATCTTGTGCCATTGCACGTAAGGCAACAAATTTTTTTTCTTTTAAAAGTCCTCTAAAAATCTCGAGGTCTTTTTCGTATTCTTTTTCCATTTTACGTTCCTCCAGAAATGATTTTTATGATATTTGTTAGATAAAGGCACTTCATCATTCAATGTACCTATCGGACTACTTTGATTCATAAAACCACCTCCTTTGAAACTGCCATAAAAAATAATAGCTTTCTAAAAATGAAAGTCAACAAAAAAATGACTTTTTTACAAGTCATTTACTTTGATTGAATTTTTTCTTTTAAATACTCACTCAAATTAGAATCAGTGCAATAAATATAACAACCTTTCATTCCACGTGTCATTAATGTACGATATGTATTTTTAATGATTTCATCTGCCCTTTTTTGTGCAGCTTCATGATCTTGTTTATTTAATTTCTTGATTCCCTTCATAGATTGATCTGAACTTGCACGTTTTCTGAAATCCGTAATAACATGTCCATTTTCATAACGCATATCATCACCAATGATCAAACCAACATATTCAAACTCCAAACCTTGTGAAGTATGAATACATCCTATTTCATCGATGGAAGAATCTTCTAAGGCAAATATAGAATTCCCTAGATTCCAAGACATTTCAAAATCACCTATTTTAATGTCATGTACGCTAGAATCATTCTTTCCTTCAGAAATCCATTTCCAACAATATCCTGCAAGCATTCTAGAACGATGATTGAGATTATTCTTTTCAATGATCATATCTTTTACTACAGAAGGAGAATCAAGTATTTGAATATCATAATCAATATCTTCTAAGTTATAGTTAGCAGTAGGCTTAATTTCTAATGTATTGTCAATCCAAGATAAATATCCATTAGAACCATTACATCTAAATTGTGATAATAATTCCATATGATAGATTTCACTGTTTTCTTCATGCGCCCATTTTTCAATTTCTGAAATACTACCAATATCACTCATTGTTACTCTTTGACTTTCATCAATAAAAAATACGGAACAATAAGATGCATGAATCACTTCTTTGATTTGATTTTCACCTAAATTTTGATACCTTCCACTTTTCGCATTCATACGATGTGCTTCATCAACAAGAATCGTTCCAATCATATTACTTGGTGTTTCTGTATAAGCCCCTGTTCCTTTGAACATATTATCTACACTACTTTTCTTGATGGAACCTTTTAACTTTTGTGCATAAACTTGTCTAGGCGCACTATTTTTAGAAGCATATTGAACAAGTTGTCCACGGTTTGTTAATTCAGCTAATAGATTAATGGCAACAACAGATTTACCAGTTCCTGGTCCACCTTCTACAATGATTGTTCTCTTTTTTCCATCTTTCATACATTGTGTCGATAAAGAAAGAATTTTCTCATAAACGACCTTTTGTTCATCAATCATGATAAATTCTTGATTTCCTTTCAACATACTCGTAATTGCGTTCTGTAAACTTTTACTAGGACGAATCTTTCCATGATCGATTTCATATAAGATTTCTTTATTATCACCCTTATGAATAAATTGTTGAATGAAAGATCTCAATTTGATTGCATCATGTTCACAAAACACAGGTGCTTCTTCAATATAATCCATATATTGTTGATCTAGTAATGGATCATTTTCTTTTAGTGGATAATTATGAAGATAAGCACATGGAGATAATTCAATATCTTTATTTTGAACAGTTTCGTTATAATCTTTGATTAACGTAGCATAAGACCAAACTTGATAGCTAGGATGTACAACTGTACGCAATGCACCACCTGTATATGTTTCTACTAATGCATCTTTTCCTTCTACTTTTTCTAGTTTTTCCCATTGTTTCAATTCAATGATTACTACATGCGGTTTATCACTTCCATCATAACCCGAAACAATAAAATCCACTCTTTTCGAAGTCTGTGGCACGTTATATTCAATTGCAATACCTGCATCATTAGGAATCGAATCATCGCATAATACCATATGCATTCTTAACAAAGAATTCTTCCAAGATTGAAACTCTGCTTTTGGTGTTTTTCTTCCCATTTTTTCTTGAATTTTTTGTTCAACTTCTTCCGCAATCGTATCATTTACAACACTTTGCAAAAAATCTTTCTTTATTCCATCATATACAATCATAATTCATACCTTTTTTAGATTTTAACACAAAAAAAAGTGTCTAATTCAACATTTGTTCCAATATAGACACTATGATTCATACGATTTTTTCATTTCTGAAAGTTCCGTTATAACTTCCTTTCTTGACTTCTCCATCTTTTTTTGCAGGACACTTTATCTTTGCATAACCTTCGTCTTGCATACCGACAGCTGTCAATGCACGTTCAATAGCATTGTTCTTCTGATTAACGATTTCTTTTCTTCTATCGTTTTTGAACTCTATTTCGCAATATTTAGTCATG
>CAVLCI010000026.1:18438-21064 GCA_963661415.1 Bifidobacteriaceae bacterium
ACATCAGCTATCAATGTGCATCGACAGTTATAAACCTCTGCAGGTGCTCCTTGTGGGTCAGCAGGATACATCAATCCATTTGGAAATTTCTCGTTGTATTCAACTTGTATTCCATCTAAATGTGCATGACTATCTCTGACTCTACCATCATGAGCAGACAACCATTCTTTTTTGAACTTGATTCCATTGTCGTGTGCTTGTTCAAATCCTCTTTGCCTTCCACCATTCTGTGCCGATGTAACAGCTGTTCTTGCATTTCTAACAGCTGACTTTTTGTTGCTTCCCATCACTTGATAGAAATCTTTTGCAATCTTTGGAATAGATTTGCCTTGTACAATACCACTCGTTAATGCTTGCTGAATCTTTTTTCTATTCTAAGAATAATCACGAACTTTGTTGACAGTCAATGCTTCTCTATCATCCAACAAAAAAAGCACCTAAAGTGCTTTTTCTTGTACAAAATCTTGTTCAAATTTATATTTTAGCTAATTGTAGCGTTATTTATAACATAACCGAAGGCTGATATGTTCCCTCTTCTGTAGAGGTGGGTATTCTTGGTCAATCCTTAGGATTCTCACTCGTAGCGAGCATTCACACAAATATCTCCAGTCAGAATTCCCTTATATCAAATTGTAGGAAAAATATGTGTACCTTCGGTAACAAAAGTATACCAAAATCTTTTTTATGATAAAGTCTTGACTATAACTTTTTTGTTGTTCAAAAAAAACCAGTCACAATGAACTGGTTTCATTTCTTATTTTACTTCAGCAGCTCCGTATTCCAATCCTTCGTTGAAGTTACGTGCATTTTCCATTGTTACTGCCGCAATTGCCTGTAAAGCTTCACGTGTAAAGAAAGCTTGGTGACTTGTTAAGATCAAGTTAGGGAAAGTAGTTAATCTAGCTACAATACTATTCTGCATCATATCATCAGAATGGTCTGTATATACGTTAGAATCTTCACCTTCATATACATCTAAACCAACAGCGTGGAATTTATTCGCTCTAAGGCCTCTGATTAAAGCATCTGCATCAATTAATGGTCCACGAGATGTATTAACTAACATTACACCATCTTTCATCAAGTTGATTGCTGCATCATCAATTAAATGATATGTTCCACCTTCACCCATGATTAATGGTGCATGTAATGAAATCAAATCTGCTCTCTTTAATAACTCTTCTTTTGAAACATAAGTCAAAAGACCTTCTTCTTCCAACTTCTTATTAGGATATGCATCCCAGCCTATAACTGTCATACCATAACCCTTACAGATTCTAGCCATGATTTGTCCAATTCTACCAGTTCCCATGATACCAGCAACTTTATTATGAAGATCCAAACCTAATAGACCATTTAAGGAGAAGTTATTATCTCTAACTTTATTCACTGCTTTATTGATTCTTCTATTTGCGGATTGAATCAATGTCATTGCGTGTTCTGCAACTGCATATGGTGAATATGCTGGAACACGTAATACCGTAATTCCACATTCTTTTGCTGCATCAAGATCAACATTATTAAATCCTGCACATCTTAATAGAATTAACCTTACACCATTCTTATGTAATTCTTCTACAACAGGACGTGGTGCTTCATCATTTACGAAAATACAAACTGCATCAAACCCAACAGTAAGATGTGCTGTTTCAGTTGTTAGTCTAGAATTAAAGTAAGTAATATCTACATTGTAAGTACCTTCACCTTTATCTTTGGCTAATTCTGAGAAGAAAATACGATCATAGTCTTTTGTTCCATAGAAAGCTACCTTCAATACAGAAACTGGCTTATCTTTTGGTTCAACTTCTTTCAATACTTCTTGAATCTTTTCAATACAAGCGTCTTCATCTTCCCCATCAACGATAAATTTTAATGATGTGCCTTTCGCAGCATGTAAACTTAGAATGGATAATACATCGTTACCTCTAGCTTCTTCACCATTTCCTTCAATCACAACAGATGCCTTGAAATTTGTACATGCTTGCGCAATCATCGCTGCTGGTCTAGCGTGAATACCAAGATTGTTAGAAACAACATAATCAAATGTTTTCATTCTATTAATAGTCCTCCTAATTTATGTTTTCCTAATAAATATTTTACATGAACTATAGAGACCATTCCATAACTACTTGATTGAATTCTAAAAATTCATTCAAAAATCACTAACAAAATTAGTTGATTCTCCAAAAAAGAAGCATTTTACTGCTTCTTCTAGTTTTTCTATTCTTTTACTCTTTTGTTCCAACACAGGAATAATCCAACAATTGGTAACAATATAATACCCGCAATCAATCCTATATAGCCAAATAATATTACGGTAGCAACGATTGCCGCAAGCATTCCAAAAACCACCTTTAGTATAAAACTACACATTGTAAATGGGATCGTGAATAACAGTGCTAACACTTTAATAATTCCCATTACCACCATGAAAGATATTAAACAAAATGTAATTGCAAAAATCATATATGTTCACTCCCTTCTTTGTAATCACAGTATACACTTTCTTTTCTGGAAAAAAACTTAAGTTTAGACATATTTATCATATTTGTTCACTTTTTAGAAAAAAATGCTGAAGTAAAAAGTTAAATGCAACTTCTAAAAAGTGAAAAAATAAAGTTGCAGT
>CAVLCI010000027.1:0-20985 GCA_963661415.1 Bifidobacteriaceae bacterium
GTGCATGCATGTTAGAACTATGTTTTATTATTTTAAGGATAATGTGATAAACTGTTAAAAATGAATTGAGGTAAATATGGATTCTAAAAAGACAATTGAAAAAAATAATTTTCCTATGACATATCATAAGGTTTTATATGTTTTGGAAGGGCTACTTGTATTTCGAGATATTATGAATATTGCGACTGCAATGATAGCAGGACAATCTAGTGTATATAGAACAGTAGATATTATCTTTTATGTGGCAATGATTGTAGCAAATCTGATTGCGATTGTACGTCATGATTACAAAGTTGGTGCGATTGCTTTTTATACATTTCTTGTATTAGAACTTAGTTTAAATATTTTGGTATTTGTTTTAGCAATTGTACAAGGGCTAGATATTAGTGAAATGACAACAACGATAATTTCATTAACAATTGGATCTGTTATATGGTTTGTATGTACTTTTATATACTATAAGAAACGTTGGAGTATTTTGAAATGATGGATGAGAAAGCTTTTGTATTCTTTTCTGCATTATCGAAAGATTTTTCTTTTCATACAATAGAAGAATTGTCATATCAATTAGATATGAGTGAGCGTTCTATCAGAGAAATCGTTCGTATTTATAAAGATGAATTTGAAGAAAAAAGTGGGGCAAGATTATTATTTAAAACAAATTTTGGATATCGTATCGATGTATTAGATATCATGAAATTTAAATCATATTTACAACAAACAGAAAAAGAAATTCAAGAAAATCAAATCATTAATCCAAATACATCAAAAGATCGCACAGATTATATTTTGCGTAAACTATTACTCAGTAAAACACCAATTAAAACAGAAGATATGTGTGAAGAATTAAATGTTTCCAAAAGTACTCTAGCTACAGATTTAAAAAATGTGAGAAAGGAATTGGAAAAGTATTCTTTGCAATTAGATGTTAGAGGGAAACAAGGTTTATATATTTCTGGAGATGTAAAAAATTTAAGAATGTGTGTATCAGATTGTTTCTTTTATCAATCAGATACATTAAATATTGATATTCCTTTGATTGATCATTGTACGAATATTCAGGGGAAAGAGTGGATAAAAACAAAATTATTAAAACAACTTCAAGAAAAAAATTATCACATGTCAGATATTGGGATAGAGAATCTATCTGTGCATCTGTTTATTACTTTGTTGATGTATCAATTATATGGAGAAGACACAATAGCGAACATTGATGTTGAAAAGTATCCAGTTGAAAAAGAAATTGCTGAGAATTTGATAGAGATTATTTATCAAAAAACAGGAATTCATTTAAGTGATAATGATATTGGATATATTATTATGCATATGATTGGAAATAAAGTATTTACAGAGAAAGATGCAAACATTTTATCTTATGATACTTTAAATACTGTACGTAAAATTTTGACGGAAATTCAAAATGTTTATGACGTGAATTTATTTAATGATATTGATCTTTTTACGATGCTTTGTATTCATATTGAACCAATGATTCAAAGATTACAAAATCATGTACGTATGCATAATCCTTTAGCGCAACAAGTATATGAAGAAAACCCTTTAGGATATGATATGGCCGTACTTGCTTCGGAAATCATTGCGAAGAAATATGAAGTTGTTGTAGATCAAAATGAAATTGGATATTTAGCACTTCATTTTCAATTGGCTTTAGAAAGAAAAAGTCATCTAAAATCCTTTAAAGTATTAACTGTTTGTGCAAGTGGAGCAGGGACATCTAGAATCTTGAAATACAAGTTAGAAAAACAATTTGGAGATAAGATGCGAATAATTGATAGTTGTAGTTTAGTAGAACTATCAACAAAGGATCTAAGTGAATATGATTTGATTATTTCTACGATTCCTTTACAAGAATTGAATAAACCTGTGATCGTTGTGAATTACTTGTTATCAGATGTGGATTGTAATTTAATTGATGCATTTTTAAACAAAGATTCTCAATTATTAGATGATGTATTACTTGCTTTTGATGAAGATTTATTTATTGATGATTTGAAAGTATCCAATGCACAAGAAGCCATTCATGAATTATGCATTAAATTAGGAACTGTCATTTCGTTGCCAACTGATTTTGAAAAGAAAGTAATCGATAGAGAAAAAATTGCTTCAACATATACGGGGCATGGCGTTGCTGTTCCGCATCCATCGTCTATTTTACTTGAAGATAATAAAGTGGTAATTGCGTATGTTGATAAACCAATCCAGTGGTTTAATCATAAAGAAGTACAATGGATTATCTTGCTAGGAATGAAAAAAGGCGATGATCAGATATCTGAGTCTATTGTGCGTGTTTTATATGATATTTTGAGTGATGCATCGATTATGGTGAAATTAAAAAAGAATTTTACATATCAGACTTGGATAGATGCAATTATTTCTCATTTTGATTCTAATCAACAAGAAAGTATTTTTAAATAGGTTTTTCTATGAATGTTTTAATTGTATGTGCTTCAGGAATGACGAGTAGTATCATAACTGAAAAAATAAGAAAGCAATTAAAGATTGAAAATATAACAGATGTGAAAGTGGGCGCTTGTGGTATAACACAAGTTCATAAATATGCAATACAATCAGATCTGATTTTACTTGCGCCTCAAATTGAATATCTCAAAAAAGAAATTGATGAATTAGGGTATACAGAATGTAGAATGCTTCCTAGTAATATCTATGCGATGGAAGATATGCATGGTGTAATTGATAGTATTTTGCATCCGGAATCAGAACTGAAAAAAGAAGTGAAGAAATCATTTTCAACAAAATTACAATCTTTCATTTCTAAATTAACAACAAATAGATGGATTCTTTCAGTTTATTCAGGTGTTTCTGCTACGCTTCCGATATCAGTTATTGGCTCTATTTTTACAATTGTTCGTTCATTTCCAATTGAATCTTATGTGCTGTTTATAGAGTCTATAGGTATTAGTGCTATTTTGGATTATGGGATTACAATGACTTTAGGAATGATATCTTTGTACATTGTTTTAATGACATCGAAATCCTATGCCGAAAGATGTAATGTGAGTGCTACAAATGTGATGATTTCTTCCGTGATTGCGTTTTTCTTGATAACGGAATCGTTTCAAAATGGAATTGTAGATATAACTTATTTTGGGGTAAAAGGGATATTTACTGCGTTGATTGTTTCTTTAGTAACTTCTAGTTTTGTTGTGCTTTTAAAAAATAGAATGCGAGATTTGGGTGTTGAAAATTTAAGAAGAGATATCCAAGACTCATTAGTATCTGTTTTTCCAGTTTTATTGACGACTATTATTTCAGTTTTGTTTATGATAGGAATTCATTTGCTGGTGGATATGAGTTTTCCTGAATATGTTTTCTTGGGAATTCAAAAATATATTGATCCTTATATTGGGGCGAATATGTGGTCAAGTGTGTATTTACAAGCTTTGGCACATTTTCTCTGGTTTTTTGGAATTCATGGTGGAAAGGCAGTTGGTACTTTAACGGATCCAATTTATACACAATATTCTTATGCAAATTTAGCGGCTTATCGGTTAGGAGAAAATTTGCCATTTGTTGTGACTTCTGCAACTTCTAAAATGTATACATTTGGCGGAGCTGGTTCAACATTATCGTTAGCTATATTAATGTGCTTTTTAGCGAAAAGTCAAAAATTAAAACAATTAGGAAAACTATCTCTACCAATGGGAATCTTTTTCATTAATGAACCAATTTTATTTGGTTTGCCATATGTTTTGAATCCATTTATGTTGTTGCCAATTATAGGAATTCCATTCATTACGGGTTCATTAACGGTTTTCTTGATGAGTATTGGTTTTCTTCCAAAATGTATTGGTATTGAACTTCCTTGGACAACGCCACCAATCGTATCCGGTTTATTGGAGGGCGGATGGAAATTGGCTTTGTGGCAAGTGTTGATGATTTTATTACAATGTCTTCTTTGGTATCCATTTTTTAAAAAACTTGATAAAAAAGAATTAGAAAAAGAAAGCGCTTAACATTCTGCCAAAAAATTGGCAGAATCCTGTATTCAAAGTAATTCTTAAGATTGTTAGACTAATTTTAGAAAATAAATGGGGATACCCAGAAAGGAGAATAATCATGGAAAAATTCATGAATTGGATGGAAATTCACATGATGCCTATTGCTGGTAAATTAGGAAACAATCGTTATCTAAAAGCGATTAGTTCAGGCTTTATCGCAGTAATGGCAGCAACAATCGTTGGTTCCATCTTTACGCTAATTGGAAATCTTCCAATTACTGCTTGGACAACTTGGTTAGCTGAAACTGGTCTATCAAGTATTTTGGCGTTACCAGGACAATGTACGACAGACTTAATCGCTGTATATGCTGTATTCTTTATTGGATATAGCTTAGCGAAATCATTTGATGTTGATGGTGCAGGTGCTGGATTATCTTGCTTAGTTTCTTTCTTTGTTGTTACAGGAAGAACAGCTTATTTCGCTACTGCAGCAGAAGATGCAGCAGCCGTTAGTGCTTTAGCAACAACTTATTTAGGTGCAAAGGGACTTTTCACAGCGATGATCGTTGCATTGATTGGTGCAAGAATCTATGTTGCAGTTGTTAAGAAAGGTTGGGTCATTACATTACCTGAAAGTGTTCCACCAAACGTTGCTAACTCTTTCTCATCTTTGATTCCAGCTGCGTTTGTTGTAGTTATTTTCTTAGTAATTGCAATGGTATGTAGTTTTACACCTTATGGTGATTTAAATACAATGATCTTTACAGTTATCCAATCTAACTTGATGCGTTTTATTGGAAATAACATTTGGTCATTCTTGTTCTTTAATTTGATGACAAATATTCTCTGGTTCTTTGGCTTACATGGTGGAAACATTGTTGGTTCTATCACAAACCCAGTTTATACACCGTTGGCATTAGAAAACTTAGCTGCTTACCAAGCTGGTGAAACAACTATGCCATACATCATTACAAGTGCTTTTACAAAGTCTTTCACATTTGGTGGTGTAGGTACAATGTTTGGTTTAGCAATCCTAATGTGCTTCTTTGCAAAGTCTAAGCAATATAAGATGTTAGGAAAATTATCACTTCCTACAACATTCTTCTTCATCAATGAACCATTGTTATTTGGTATTCCAGTAGTATTAAATCCTATGTTCTTCCTACCATTGATGTTTATCACACCGATTTTAGGATCACTTACATACGTAGTAATGAAGATAGGCTTAGTTCCAATTCCACATGGCTTACAAATTCCTTGGACAACTCCACCTGTTATTAACGGCTTTCTACAAGGTGGTATTGGGCTAGCTGTATGGGAATTACTCATGATATTAGCGTCTATTGCATTATGGTATCCATTCTTTAAGATGGGTGATAAGAAAGCTCTCGAAGAAGAACAAGGTATCACAAAATAATATTGTAATGATAAAAGGGTGAGAAACTTATAATGCAGTTATTCTTTCACCCTTTTTTCTATCAGTGAAATGTTAAAATAACAAAAGAAAGAAGGAAACTTATGAAATTGATTGTACAATCTGATGATTATGGAATGACACCTGCTGTAGCAGATGGCATCATTTATGGAATTACACATGGTGTTGTAAGAAATACAGGTTTATTTTCTAATATGCCTTGGGCAAAAGAATGTGTAGAAAAGATAAAACCATATCTAGATGATATCGCATTTGGGATCGATTTAAACGCGAGTACTGGTTCCTCTTTGTTAGGATATTCCAAAGTTCCTAATTTATGTCATGAAGATGGTAGCTTTTTAACATCAAAAGAAAATCGTAAGGCAGATGAAACGGCAGAAAATCATGACCATGTAGATCATGATCAACTGTATATGGAATTTGATGCACAGGTACAAAAATACATTGAACTTGTAGGAAAAGTACCAGATTATATTCATGCGCATGCATATGGTACTGCAACGACAGAGAAAGTAAGACAAGAAATTGCAGAAAAATATGATCGCCCTTATACAAAGAAATTTGGTGATCAAAATTGTGGTGGATATGGCAAAATGGGATGGTATATCATGGGAGCATCACCTGAAGGACAATTACAAGAAGACTTAAAGAGTTTTATTTTAGAAGATAAAGGCGAATTCTTGAAAGAAGAATATGGATATCTAGTAACGCATTGTGGATATGCAGATGCTAGGTTGTTTGAACTTTCAAGCTTTAATCTTTGTAGAGTAAAAGATTTAGAAGCTTTAACAAGTTTAGAAGTAAAAGAATGGATAAAAGAAAATCAAGTTGAATTAATTACATTTAACGATGTTCCAAAAGAACTTTGGAAATAGAATTAAAAATGTTTTAGAAGGAATGAAAATGACACAAGTATCTTTTTTAATCAAACCAGCATCATCTTTATGTAATCTTAGATGTAAATATTGTTTTTATAGTGATGTGAGTCATAATCGTAAACAAGAATCCATGGGAATCATGCAAAGAGATGTTATGGAATCATTAATAGAACAATCTCTAGAATTGCCTGTTGATCAAGTGAATTATTGTTTTCAAGGTGGTGAACCTCTATGTGCTGGTATTGATTATTTTGATGCATTTATTTCTTATGTAAATGAGAAGAATATACACAAAAAAAAGATACATTACGCCATACAAACAAATGGAACTTTGTTAGACGATAAATGGATAAAATTACTAAAAGAAAATCATTTCTTAGTAGGAATTTCAATAGATGGTTTTATTAAAAATCATGATTATTTTAGAAAAGATATAAATGGAAAAGGTACTTTGAAAAAGATATTGTATAATCTGAGAAAATTAAATAATGCGAGGATTAATTACAATATATTAACTGTTTTGACAAAAGAGTTATCAAAGAATCCAGAAGAATTATATCGATTTTATAGAGATAATGGATTTGATTTTGTACAAATCATACCTTGCTTACCATCATTAAAGAAAAATGAAGCGACAGATAACTATGCCTTACAACCAAAAGATTTTTGTTCGTTTTATCAGAAATTTTTTGATTTATGGTTTGATGATTACATACAAGGAAATTATATGTCTGTTACATTATTTGATAATTTGTTAATGATGTATAAAGGTATTGCACCTCAACAGTGTGGAATGCTTGGCAGATGTCATATGCAGATTGTTGTAGAAGGCAATGGGAATGTTTACCCATGTGATTTTTATGTTTTAGATCAATATTGTTGTGGAAATATATTGAATGATTCTTTAGAAAATCTGATTCGAAATGATATTGTGAAACAATTTATTCAGGAAGAGAGAAAAATATGTACTTCTTGTTCATCTTGTGAGTTTGTTCATATGTGTCATGGTAATTGTAAAAGACTTTCTGTTTGTTATTACGATGAAAATTATTGTGGATATCAAGAGTTTTTATCTTATTGTAAAGATAGAATGTTTTGGATCGCACAAAGAATTCTAAATTAAAAATGAAAGGATTGAATATATGGCAGAAAAACCAAATATACTTTATTTTGTGGCTGATCAAATGCGAGCAGATACACAACATTATTTAGGAAATCCTGCATCTGTTACACCAAATTTAGATGCATTAGTAGAAGATGGTGTTGGATTTGAAAATGCATATTGTCAAAATCCGGTATGTGTTCCAAGTAGATGTAGTTTTTTGACAGGGCTTTATCCACATACAACAGGCCATAGAACGATGCATTTTCTCCAAGAAGAAGATGAACCAAATATTTTGAAAACAATGAAAAAAGCAGGATATGAAGTTATCTGGATTGGAAGAAATGATGTTGTTCCAGGAAATCGAACAAAAACTGAATATTGTGATGAATATTATGATGGAATTGATCCAAATAACACAAGAGATAAAGAATCAGATGTAATGAAGCAACTTCAAAAAAGTCATGGACCTAAAAAACAATTTCATAAAGATATGTATTCCTTTTATATTGGAAAGGTTGATGAAAAGAGTAGTGGCTATGCAGATGTTGGGTGTGTTGAAGCGTGTTTGGACTATTTAGATCGAAAGAGGAAAGCAGGAAATGATAAACCATTCTTTATCTATTGTACTTTAATGTATCCACATCCACCATATGGATGTTGTGAACCTTGGTTCTCTTTGATTGATCGTAATGCATTGCCACCACGTAAAAAATGGAATCCAAATAAGCCAGAAATGTTAGTAGAAACTGCAAATCGAATGGATCTTCATGATTGGAGTGAGGAGAGGTGGAATGAACTGAGAGCTGTTTATTTAGGGATGACAGCGAAATGGGATCATCAACTTGGAATGGTTGTTGATAAGTTAAAAGAATGTGATTTTTATGATAATACAAACATCTTCTGTTTTTCTGATCATGGTGATTATACAGGTGATTATGATATTGTGGAAAAATTACAAAATTGTTTTGAAGATGATTTAACGAATATTCCATTAGTTATCAAACCATCTAAAAATATTTCTTGTAAACCACGTGTTACAAAAGCCTTGGCAGAACTTGTTGATTTATCCGCAACAGTATCTGAAATGACAGGTGTTGAATTAGATTATGTTCAATATGGAAAGTCTTTGGTTCATATCTTGAATGGAGATGAAGAGCATAAAGAAGCAATTTTTAGTGAAGGTGGTAGACCGTATGGTGATAAACCAGCGATGGAATTAGGACATGATAGTCCTGAAGATATGTATTGGCCTCGTTTATCCGTACAACATCAAGAAGATGGAGCACATGGTAGAGCTACGATGTGTAGGATTGGTAATTTAAAATATACAATGCGTTTATATGAAAAAGATGAATTATATGATTTAGATAAAGATCCTGATGAACAAATTAATGAAATTGATAATCCAGACTACGCGCAAGAAATTCTTTACATGCAGAAAACTATCTTAAAGTGGTATCAAGAAACTGCTGATTGGGTTCCAAACAGAAAAGATAGAAGATAAATGTAAAAACTTTCAGAAAATAATTGTTGTGTTTGCAGAAAATGAGTGATAAATTAAATGTCATTCAAACACAAATAGAAAGCAATGATGGAGACAGACATTGATGGAAGTATTTTAGAGAGTAATCATTTGGTGCAAGATTACATACGATAGTTTATGTTACTCACTCCTACGCTGATTTACTGAAACGAAAGGATTAAGTTAATCCGTAGACTTCACGTTACGAAGAAATAAGTGCAGAAATAAAATGTATTTCTGAAATCGGGTGGTACCGCGTAAAATATTACGTCCCGCTAGAGATTAGATTCTAGTGGGATTTTTTATTCCCTGGAATTTTAAAACAATGTTGTTTGAAAAGAAAAAGGGGAAAGAATATGAAAAAGAAAAACATGATTGCCGCAACAATGTGTATGTCATTGTTGGCAGGGTGTGGAACTTCTAGTTCTACAACATCTACTACGAGCGTATCATCAGACAAAACGATCAACATCGCTGTTATGAATGATATGACTACAATGGATACTTCTTTGATGACAGATGAAACTTCGTTTAATATGGCTTCTCTTTGCCAATCTGGATTGACACAATTTGGTGAAGATAAAGAAGTACATCCTGATTTGGCAGAAAGTTGGGATGTTAGTGATGATGGATTAACATATACATTCCATTTAAGAGATGGTATTCAATGGTCTAATGGTGAAGCTATTACCGCAAATGATTTTGTGTATGGTTTTAGAAGATTGGTGGATCCTAATACAGCTAGTGAATATTCTTATATCATGAGTTCTTTGAATGTTGTAAATGCGGATGCTGTTATTAGTGGAGAAAAGTCTGTTGAAGAACTTGGTGTTGAAGCAGAGGATGATCAAACATTTGTGGTTCATTTAACAGTTCCTTCTACAGTGTTTATTTCTTGTATGACAAATCCACAATTCTATCCATTGAATGAAGAATTTGTAGAAGAACAAGGTGATCAATATGCATTAACACCTGAAAATATGTTATATAGTGGTGTATATACAATGACAGATTGGTCTAGTGGAAACCATTATACATTTACACATAACGAAGCTTATTGGGATGAAGAAAACTATCCACAAGAAACAATTAATGTTGAACTTGTTCAAGAAACACAAACAGCTACATTAATGTATGAATCTGGTAGTTTGGATTTCTTAACATTAACAGGAGAAATGGTAGAACAATATAAAGATACAGAAGGCTATCAAGCAATATTGACTTCTGGTATTTGGTGGTTAGCACCAAACATGGAGGATGAGTATCTTTCTAATGAAAATCTAAGAAAAGCAATTAGTTATTCAATTAATCGCGAAGAATTAACAGAAAATGTATTAAAGACAGGTGCTGTAGAAGCTGATGGTTTGATCGCTAAAGACTTAGTAAGTAGTAGTGATGGTACAGATTTTAGAGATATTGCGGGTGACTACACAGAATATGATCCTGATAAGGCAAGTGAATATTACAAAAAGGCAGTGGAAGAATTAGGAAAAGATGCTGTGATTGAAATTATGTATGATGATGCAGCTGATTCTAGTAAAGTCGCAACAACTTTGGAACAAATGATTACGGAATGTTGTGAAGGTATTACAGTTACACTTTCTTCTAATCCAAAGAAGACAAGAATCTCTAAGATGCTTGAACATGACTTCTCAATTGGTCTAACAAGATGGGTTCCTGATTATGCAGATCCACAATCATATTTGGATATTATGATGTCTACAGCTTCTATGAACTTTGGCTCTTATAACAATGCAGAATTTGATGCGTTAGAAATGAAAGCAACAAGAGGTGAAGATTCAACAGATGTAGATAAACGTTTCAATGATTTGGTAGAAGCAGAAAGAATATTAATTGAAGAAGACCAAGGTATCATTCCACTTTATCAAGAAGGTGGTGCAGTACTTGTGAATCCTGATGTAACTGGATATATTCCACTTGTATTAGGTACAGGTACTTGGAGACATATGACAAAGGCATAGGAGATTGATTATGGAGTTCGATGTAAATAAATATAGACATCATTATTGGTTTCAAAAAATGAATGAAGTTCCACGTGCTTCCTTTAATGAAAAAGGAATTAGTGATTTCATTTGTGCATTCGCAAAAGAACATAACTTAGAATACAGACAAGATGAAGCGTACAATGTGTTTGTATTTAAACCTGCTTCTAAAGGTGCAGAAAATGCATCACCATTGATCCTACAAGCACATATGGATATGGTTCCCGCAAAGCGACCAGGTTCTAATCATGATTTTGAAAAAGATCCAATTGAACTTGTAGAAAAGGATGGATGGCTTTACGCAAAAGATACAACACTAGGTGCAGATGATGGACTTGGTGTTGCCTACATGCTTTCTATATTAGAAGATGATCAAATTTCTCATCCAAAATTAGAATGTATCTTTACTGTTCAAGAAGAAGTTGGATTAGGTGGCGCATTAGCGATGAAACCAGAAGATATTCAAGCAGATCGTATGATCAGTTTGGATAGTATGAATAATGATGTTGCGGATTTGTGTTGTTCCGGTGGATGTTATGTCAACACAAAAGGCAAAATGAATATGATTGAAAATAGTGTACCAACTTATCAATTACATATTGGTGGTTTGCAAGGTGGACATTCAGGTGCGGATATTCATTTGGAAAAAGGAAATGCAAATGTAATTGCTGTTAGAATTCTAAAAGAAGCTATAGATCAAGGTGTTGATATTCATCTAGTGAATATGCAATGTGATTCAAGATCTAACGCAATTCCGCCAGAAACAGATATTGTATTTACTTCTAGTACAGATTATTCTGAATTAGAAAAGAAAATATCTGAATCAAGTTCTTTTATTAAAGAAGAATTAAAGTCTAGTGATCCAAATTATGAATATACATTGAATGTAGTTGAAACTGTAAAAGAATGTGCTGATCAAAAAACAACAGAAAATATATTGAATTTCATGTATATCTGTCCAAATGGTTTCCAACATAAATCCATGTCTATTGAAGGATTAACAGTAACTTCTTTAAACCTTGGCGCAATATCAACAAAAGATAACACAATATCAATTCAATACTTTGTTAGAAGTATGTTTGAATCTGCAGTAAAAGATATCGCAAATAAGATCAAAGTATGTGCAGACATATTTGGACTAGAATATCAAACAAGTGACTATTTCCCAGGGTGGGAATATTCAGAAGTATCTCCTATTCGAGATAAGTTCGCAAAAGCACTTGAAAATCATGGAAAAACTTTAAAGAAAGTGGCAGAACATGGTGGATTAGAAGTAGGGGTATTTGCGGCATTACATCCTGGTCTAGATATCACAACAGTAGGTGCTGTTTGTGAATATTTCCATACATTTGATGAAAGATTAAATATTGCATCTTTCAATCTTGGTATAGAAATCATAAAAGATATTCTAGAACAATGTACAAATGATTAACTAAAAGGCTATAGTGAAAAATCGCTATAGCCTTTTAAAAATGGTATTTGTCTAATTTGGTATGATTTCTGGTAACAAAAACATAGTTTTATGTTTTGTGATCTGATTGAAAAACGTATCTGGTTTGTAGTCAATTAGAATCATGGTGCATGTATTGACAATCCATAAGAAATCAGATTGAAGATTTTTAAGTTGTATATCTAAAATTCTTGTGTAATTTAAACTATCATAATTTTCATAGGTTGGTACAGATACGATTCCATTTTGAATGAATAATAGCTTTGAAAGGTGATGGAAAGCTAAACTAATAAAGGTTGTATATTCATAAGTTGATACGTCGTTATTAAAACTGTCTTTAGATACGATTTCTTTGTAGTTATGAAACTCATCTTTCAATAGTTTTGACATAAGAAATTCATTACAAGGTAAAGAGCTCATGTGCCTATATGACTGCATCATTGGATAATTAATGAAAAGTTTCCCTCTTTCTTCTGATTGATTGAAATATAAAATCATTTTTTTGATCGTATCAAAGTGTAAATCAATATGCTGCGGTTCAAAATCGAAAATCAAAAACACATCAGTATACTTTAAATCGAATATTTCTTTATTCTTTGATTCATATGATTTTAGAAAGAGTAAAATATCTAATTCATCTTCTTCAAAACTTGGATAGTCTCTCTCAAGTCTATTTGCGAGCATATGCAAATTTGCTTCATAGGAATAGATATTATATTGTGTAGAAGGAAAACATTTTGAAAAAAGTTGTTTTATAAAACGAGGTTCATCATTTGCTCCTTCAACAATAAATAGAATATTTTTAGCTTTCATTGAATTCACCGTTCATATACAGTTTTCCAAGATTGTGGCCTTCTCTCAATTCACGATCAGTAGCTTTACATAATGGTGTAAGTTTTCCATTTGTTGAAAGAATGAACAAAGTATCAGGTCTCATGATTCTGTTTGTCATGAGATTTGTATTGTGAGTTGTAAAAATAACTAATGATTTTTTGTATTTGTTTTTGATATATTGAACGATTTTTTCGGATAATTCAAAGTGAAAAAAAGCATCAAATTCATCGAAATAAAGGATTGAACTTTCCATATTATTCATTAAAAAATGAATGTAAAAATTAAATAATGAAAGTGTACCACTGGATGCATTTTCTAAAAAAGATATTTTTCTGTTTTTAAATACAAAATAAAGTTCTTTTGTTCCATCCGGTAATTTTTCGATAGATAATTTACAGTTGACTCCCATATAGTTTAAGAATTCTTCTAAATCATTCACATTTTCGGCGAGTTGATCTAATTCTATTTTTGATAGTTGAATTGCAGCAGTTGTAGGAGTGAAGACTTGAGTTATTTGTAATGCAAAGTTATAAATTCTATTAAATACAGAATTTTTATCTACAGAACCATTATTAACGACCCAGCGTAGAAATGGTAATGATGAATTAGTGTTGTTTTGATAAATCGCAAAGACATCAGAATTGTGGAAATACTCAATATTTTTTTCTATGAATTGATTATTTATAAAGTTATATGAATAAATAATTTGTTCATTTATGGTTAAAGATTCATATGATAAACTAAATAAGTCTGTTTTTTGATATTTATAAACGACTTGATCTTTTTTGTTGTTAAAGAGAAATGTGTAAGTGAATGTTGTAACATCATTATCAGAGTCTGCATTTGAAATAAAAGAATTACTTGATTTCATGTCAGCTGACATGGATAGTGTTTCTTTTAAATCACATAGCGCTCTACTTAAATTAGATTTACCACTTCCGTTTTTTCCATAAATAATCATTTTTCCAATCAAATCATTTGTAAGACAATCTTGAGAAAATTTGTAACCATTAATATCTGAAAAATCAATTTCTAAGTCATTTTTAAAATTTTTGTAATTATTAACTTTAAAATGTTTAAGCATAGCATTTACCTCCTAAACTAATTATATCCGTAATTTTTTTACGGTCAATTCAAACCGTAATTTTTTTACAGTAACGGAAATGCTTTGTTATTTGGTACAGACATTAATGAATGAGGAAAGGACTTTTGTAAGTTTTTTTTCTTTATGATAAACAATATAATAGTTTCTTTGTAACGTTGTGTGATAGATTTCTAAAGCAGTGATGCGTTTTGATTTGACTTCGGATTCACACATTTTTTGTGGGAGAATGGTAATGCCTAATCCTTCTTCTACAGCACGTAATAAAGCGTGTGTACTTCTACTTTGCCAAATGGTATTGACTGAAATGTTTTGTTCTTCAAATAGTTGATCTAAGTATTGACGTACAGCACTACCTTTTTCACGATGTAGGAAAGTATAATTTTCTAAATCTTTTAAAGTGACTCTTTTTATTTTGGTAAGTGGATGGTTGTTTGGTACAAGAAGAATCAATGCATCTGAGTCAAAGATGAGAGATTGTAATTCATTGTTTTTGACATCATTTTCTATTAACGCAATATCTAATTGATTTGTGAGTAATGCTTGTTGTAAAGAAGCACCATTACTAACAGTAACCTCTGCTTGTACTTTTTCATTTTCTTTTTGAAATTGTTTGATAAAAGAAGGTAAAAGTGTATTAGAAATAGTTACTGTTGAACCAATTCGTAGTTTTTCTTTTCTTGTTTCCATAGATTGATTCATGGTGTTATAAGAATCCAAAACTTGGCAAGTATGTGTATAAAGAATGTTTGCACTATCTGTAGGAATTAATTTATGATGAAATCTTTCGAATAGAAGAGTGTGATATTCTTGTTCGAGATCTTTTATTGTTCTTGAAATAGAGGGTTGAGAACAATAAAAAAGTTTGGCTGTTTCTGTTACGTTATGATTTTCATAAATCGTTTTAAAGATTTGTAATGTATGAATTGTAGGCATATTGTTTCTCCATAATATAAATATTATTAAATCATAACTATAATAGCATTTTATTTATGATGAAACGAGTCATATACTAAATGCGGAGGATGTAAATATGAAAAAGAAAGTATCTTATTTAGAACTGTTTTGGATCATGTTACAAATATCTACATTTACCTTTGGTGGTGGATTTGTCATCATCGGTATGATGCAAAAAAAGTTCTGTGATGAATTGCATTGGGTGAGTGAAGAAGAAGTGCTAGATATGACCGCAATCGCACAATCTGCCCCTGGTGCATTAGCAGTAAATAGTGCCATTATATTTGGGTATCGCATTGGAGGAGTCAAAGGAGTATTGGTTTCAACTTTAGCGACAATCATTCCACCATTAGTAATTATTAGTGTCATTTGTAATATCTATGATGCTTTTTCTACAAATCAGATTGTGCAGACAGCATTACAAGTTATGAGGGCTGGTGTAGCTGCGGTAATCGTGGATGTTGTGATTGATCTGACAAAAAAAGTAATCAATGGAAAAGATTGGCTCAATATTGTTTTAATGGTTTGTGCGTTTATTGCATCATGTTTTTTTAGTGTTGGATCCATACAGATTATCTTATTTTTCTTGTGTTTAGGAATTCTTAGATATTTTGTAGAAAGAAAGAAGGTAATGGTATGATCTATTTAGAATTATTTCTTGTGTATTTACAAATTGGTGCGTTTGCGTTTGGTGGAGGATATGCTGCAATGCCTTTGATTCAAACATTAGTTGTGAATGGAAAGCATTGGTTAACAATGAGTGAGTTTGCAGATCTAACAACAATTGCAGAAATGACACCAGGTCCAATTGCGGTGAATTCTGCAACATTCGTAGGTCAAAAAATGGCAGGTCTTCCAGGAGCAATTGTTTGTACATTAGGGTGTATCTTACCGTCTTTGATCATTGTTCTTTTATTAGCTTATGTTTATCAGAAATTTTCAAATCTAGAAATTGTAAAAACGGTATTAGGACAGATGAGACCTGCTGTTGTTGCGATGATTGGGTCGGCTGGTTTAACGATATTGTTATTAGCGTTCTTTGGGACATCTACTTTTTCACAACTTTCTTTTCAATCTATACATCCAATTGAAATGGGGTTGTTTCTTGTTTGTTTAATTTTATTACGTCTTAAAAAGATTGGACCAATTACTGTGATTTTTTTGAGCGCAATTGTTGGAACACTTCTTTATATGTTATGAATTGAGTATAATTATAATCAATAAAGGGGTAATTTTATGAATCATAAAATCATAACTACAGCGACAATCGCTACGCTGGTATTTTCATTAACTGCGTGTTCAACACAATCTATAAGTAATCAATCCACAACAAATCAACAACTTGTTGGTGAAAAATGGATCAACGCTGAAGTACAAGGGAATTTAACCTCTGATACATCTATTCGTATTCAAGATGATTTTTATGCGGCTTCTAATAAAGATTGGATCTTAGATGCAACGATTCAAGAAGGAAAGAGTTATGAAGGTGGTCTTGTAAAGTATCAATCAACTTTAAATGATCAATTGAAATCTTTGATCAATAATTCTGATATTGATGAAAATGAAGAAAATGTAATTAGTGATTTATATAATATGTCAATTGATTGGGATAAGAGAAATGCAGATGGAATTGAACCAATCAAATCGTATGTTAAAAAGATTTCAGATATTGTTAGTATTGATGATTTATCAAACTATTTGAAAGAGAACTCTCCGATTGGCTTTTATTTGACAGGCTTTTTTACAGATTACTCGATTGAAGATTCGAATAAACGTGCATTGTATATTTATGAATTAAGTACGGTTTATTCAGATATGAGTGATTATGAAGAATTATCCTCTTATGGTGAAATTGAAGAACAATATAGTAGAGCTATAACGACATATTTGCTACAAAGACTTGGTTATTCAGAAGAAGAATCAACGAATATTTATGAATCTTGTATTGATTTTGAAGCAGAACTTGCACCTTCCAACTATTCTACTGAAGAACAAGCAGATAGTAACTTTAGTAATCAAACGATTCGTAATGAATGTACGTTAGAAGAAATACAGACAATGGCAGGTAATTATCCAATTATAGATATCATAAAGGAAATTGGTTTAGATGTTGCGCCAGTATTTGGTGTATATAACCCAAGAAGTTTAAAGGCAATTGGAAAGATTTACAATGAAAAACATTTAGATGCAATGAAGAATTATTTGTTAGTTCATACATTATTAGAAAATGTAAAATCATTGGATTATGAAGCATATGACTATGCAGTGACAACTGAAAATGATCTGCAAGGAATCAGTGGTAAAACGAGTGATGAAGATTATGCATTAAGTGTTGTACAAGATTATGTATTTGATGCATTAGATCAATTATATACAGAGTATTATTGTTCCGAAGAATTAAAAGAAGATATTGAATCCATGATTGATAGATATTTAGATTACTATGAAAAGATGCTATCTGAAGTGGATTGGTTGAGTGAAGAAACAAGAAACAACGCAATTGAAAAGTTGAAATCAATTAAAGGTCATGCGGCATATCCAGAAAAACATAATGATTATTCTGAATTGACATTAAGTGATTTAGTGAAAGATGGTTCTTATTTAGAAATGATTGCGAGAATCAATTCTTTTAAAGAAGGAATATTAAAAAAGACTTTAAAAACAAAAAAGAATACAGAATATTGGGTTGAAGATGAAAAGCTAGGTGCTTCTACGATTAATGCATTCTATGAACCTTCTTCTAATGATATCTTCATTTGTAACGGATTACTTGTATCAATGGGATATGATATTAATTGGTCAGATGAAGAAAAGTTAGCTACTTTAGGATTTGTTGTTGGACATGAATTATCACATGCATTTGATCCAACAGGTGCGAAATATGACAAAGATGGTAATGTGAATCTTTGGTGGAGTGAAGAAGAATTATCAACTTTTGAAACAAAGGCAAAGAAACTTAGTGATTATATGAGTCAGATCAAACCTGAAAATGGAAGTGATGAATATGTAAATGGTGATAAAGTGCGTAATGAAACAGTTGCGGATATTACGGGTTTAAAAGCAACTTTATTCATTGCACAAAATGAATCGAATTTTGACTATGATAAATTCTTTAAAACATATTCTAATTTGTGGGCAAGAGTAGAACTTCCGAGTTATCAAATCTATTTAATGAGTGTTGATGTACATGCGTTATGTTATTTGAGAACGAATGTTGTTGTACAACAATTCCAAGAATTCTATGATACATATAATGTTCAAGAAAGCGATGGCATGTATTTAAGTGAAAGTGATCGTTTAAATATTTGGTGATAAATTAAAAGGATGTGTACACATCCTTTTAATTTATAGAATGAAAGAAATCTAAACAGCGTTGTTTATAATCTGTTGCTTCATCATATACCCCATGACCATAGTTTTCATCATAGAGGTAGATCTCACAATTGAGTTTGTCTGCAATTTCTTGAGAACCAAGTGCAGTAACAACTTGATCACCTTCACTTCCTAATACAAGTACAGGACATTTAATCGAAGATAATTTGTCATAACAATCAATTGTTAAACATGCATTAGCTTGAATGATGAATCTCTCATATTCTTCATCAGTAATACCTTTATTAGAGGAAATTAATACATCATGATACGCATCATAAGTGGCTTTTGAATATACTTTTTGTGCGAAACTTTCTAACAATGCATCTTCATCTTTTTCTTTTGCGAGATTGATCCACTCATTGACAACTTGTGTGAATGTATCATTTGTCTTTGATAAAGTAGAACCAAGAATTACACTGTGAATGAGTTCAGGATGATTGATTGCAAGATACAAAGCAATCATGCCACCTTGTGATGCCCCAAATACATCAATTTGTTCTAAATTTAAAGATTTTAGAATCGTTGCAGTATCATTTGCGATATCTTCATTTGTACAACCTTCTTTTAAAGTTTTTGGTCGATCAAATACATAGACAGTATATTCCTCTGTAAAGTCTTTATACGATTCTGCAATTGCGTCTGCTGATCCCATCACACTATGAATGGATAATCCAGGAATGATTACAAAATTCTTTTTGCCATTTCCAAAAGTAATGTAATCCATTTCTACATTTTCTGTGGTTGCAGTTTTTACAACAGCAGTTGCTTCTTCGGCCGTAGAAGTTGTTGATGTTTCTTCGGATTCTTGTTTACTTTGGCAACCTGTAAATCCTACAAATAAGGAACTTATGATTGCGAGTTTAAATAGTTTGTTTTTTGTCATATTCATCACTTCTTTCAATGATAAAGTATAGCACGAAAGAGATGGGAAATTGGTGTATAATTAAGAAAAAGGTGGTCAATGATGGAAGATAGAAAACAATTAGTAGAACAATACATTAAATGGATTCTCATGCATGAAAGTGATGATTATAAATTATCACAAAATGATTCTGGAAATATTGAATTATTAACAGATAAGTATTTAGGTAGAGTCAATTTCTATCCAGAAGAAATCATGGAACTAAGAATAGATCGTTTAGAAGATGATGCAACACTATTTTTCTTGCATTTTCAAATGAATACGATGGAACATGCATACTTAATGTTTGAAGAATTAGAAAAAGCACTTGCCGCAATGAATGCAGAGAATCATGTTGAAGTTTTATTATCTTGTACAGGTGGTTTAACGACTTCTTATTTTGCGTCTGCATTAAATGAAGCAGCTGAAACAATGCATTTAAATTATCATTTTTCTGCAATTTCCGTTGAGTCTATTAAAGAAAAGGGATTTGGATATGACGCTGTATTGTTAGCTCCACAGATCTCTTTTATGAGAGATGAAATCCAAGAAGTATTAAAAGATGCAGTTATCATTAACATTCCTCCTACGATCTTTGGTGGTTATGACGCACCAAAATTAATTGAATTATTACAAAAAGAATTAGAAGTTTCTAAAGAACAAAAGACACCAAATAGTGTTCGTATGTCACAATACTTTAAAACAAATGAAGATATTCTTACTTTTATTTGTTTGCATCAAACGATTTCTTATCGTTATTATGAACATGGTGTAGTAAAAGGTGAAGATGTTGTTTCAGTAGATGAAATCAATACAGATACAATATTAAGTGTAATAGAAGAAACATTAAAACAATATCCAAATACAACAATGATCAATGTGGCAGTAGAAGGTAAAGTGAATCATGGTGTTGTAAATGGTACAGATTTGAAGACAATTATCACAGATAAATTTAAAATAAGAACACTTGTTTATAATGATGCGAATATGTGTGTAACAGGTCTTTATTGGTTGAAAGATCATTATCGTTCTTTGGTTTACTTTAGAAAAGATGCTGAATTAACAGAAGCAGGTGTAATGATCAATGGACATCTTGTGAGAGGAAAAGGATACTTTGCGGGTGAATTACAACATGTTCAAGAATTGTTAGAAAAAGAAGATGATTCTGAAACTATGAAAATCACAAAGCTATTAGCAATGATGCAAGCAACGATTGGTGTGGAAGCTTTCTTCATTGATAGTAATCTGATTCAAGATGTCAGTGAAGTAAAGAAAAATCTCGAAGCGTTTGTGGATGCAGAATCAATGCCGGATTTAATCTTGTTGGATGATTCTAAAGAATATCTATTTACTGGTTTATTCTTGCGTAGTGTTTGGAATAAAGAACATTCCAATCGAAAAAAGAATGGTTTATTGAAGTTTAAACAATGAAAAACAACGATA
>CAVLCI010000028.1:0-20765 GCA_963661415.1 Bifidobacteriaceae bacterium
CCTAGAGAAGCAACAAAAGAACAAGTTCTTGAAATGTTCCGTCAATTGATGTAATGAAATAAGGCTCACTTTTAGTGAGTCTTTATTTTTGTAAAAGTTTTCAAAAATAAAATGTAAAAACAAATCAAAAACAATTGACAATCTTTTTCATAACGGTATATGATGTTGACACAAAGCGATGAAAAGAAGAGTAGATAGAGGAAGGATGTTAGAGAGCTTCTTAATTGGTGAAAGAGAAGTCATAAAGATTCTATTGAAACACATCTTGGAGCTGAAATTCTGAAATCAGTAGGAGTTTACGTCACACACGTTACGTGTAGAAGTGCAGTAGCACTTTATGAGGTTGTTATCGTGAGGTAACAATAAAGTCAGGTGGAACCACGTTATAGACGTCCCGATATTTGGGATGTCTTTTTTGTTTAGGAGATCGTTATGTTAGAAATTAGAATGCCACAAGGAATGAGAGATTTGATTGAAGAAGAATGTACAAAGAAAAGAAAAGCACAAGATACCATTGAAAATGTATTTCAATCTTTTGGTTATCATCAAATCATGACACCAATGATTGAATATTTTGATACATATCAACAATCGTTTTCTAGTGCTGATGCAACAGAGATGTATAAATTCTTTGATCATGATGGGGATATTCTAGCGTTAAGAGAAGATATGACAGTGCCTATCTGTAGAGTTTGTGCTTCAAAGTACGGAAATTCGAATCCTCCATTTCGTTTCTTTTATACTTCAGATGTATTTAAAGTAAGACATGTATTCGCGGGGAAAAGAGGAGAAGTAACAGATTGTGGAATTGAATGTATTGGTTTAGATGAAAACAGTGATATAGAAATTCTATATACAGCGATTTCAGTTATGAATGCATTGCAGTTTCAAAAATATACATTAGAAATTGGTAACGCAAGATTCTTCCAAAGCGCAACGGATGCATTACAGTTAAAAGAAACAGAGAAAAAACAACTTGCGCAATTGATTGATCAAAAATCCATTGTTGATTTAAAACAATATGTTCAACAATTAGATTTAACACCAAAAGAAAAAGAATTCTTTTTAGCTTTACCATTTTTAACAGGTACAAATATTTTTGAACAAGCTTATCAAATCTGTTTTACAGAAGATATGAAGAAAGAAATTCAACATTTAGAAAGTTTATATGATAAATTGAAACAATTAGATGTACATCAAAATATATCATTTGATTTAGGGAAGATACCACATTTAGATTATTACACAGGTATTATTTTTGAAGGTTATATTCAAGAAAGTGGAACATCGATCTTATCTGGTGGAAGATATGATAGTCTCATGGGAAAGTTTGGTAGAAATCTACCTGCGTGTGGTTTTTCTATTAAGTTAGATTATATCTTAGATGCAATTAAAATCGAACAAAAAAAGAATATACAATTTTATTATCCAAAAGGAAAAGAATTAGAAGCAATTCTAAAAACAAAAGAAATGCGAAAAGAAAATAATGTAGAAATGATTCCTTGGGATAAAGATACATGGGAGGTACAACAATGAGTATTTCAATTGCCTTAACAAAAGGAAGACTTGAAAAAAAAGCCATCGAAATGTTGGAAACAAGTGGATATGGTGTTGATGAAGTCAAAAATAAAGGCAGAGCACTAGTATTCCAAGATACAAAAAAAGATGTGCAATATTTTCTAGCGAAACCAAATGATGTTATTACCTATGTAGAACATGGAATTGCGGATATTGGAATCGTTGGAAAAGATACTTTATTAGAAAAGCCTTCTGATACCTATGAACTATTAGATCTACAAACAGGGAAATGTAAGTTTATTGTTGCCTCATTAAATGGAAACAATCCATTAAAGAAAGTAGGACATATTAAGATAGGAACGAAATATCCTACTGTTGCCTCAAAGTATTTTCATGATCGAAACATGGAAGTTGAAATCATTAAAATTGATGGATCTGTAGAACTAGGACCAGTACTAGGACTATGTGATGGTATTGTAGATATCATGGAAACAGGAACGACTTTAAAAGAAAATGGTTTAGTTGTTTATGATACGGTTTGTGATATTAGTGCACGTGTCATTGTAAATAAAGTGAGTTTTAAATTGAAGAATGAAGAAGTATTACAAGTGATTGATGATTTGAAGAGAGGGATTGAAAATGTTAAGTGAAATTGACAAGAAAAATCAAAAAGAATTAAGAAAATATCTAGATGATAGAAGTCAAGAAATTGATGCAGATATTATCATGAAAGTCACAAAGATCATTCAAGATGTTAGAAATCATGGTGATCAAGCTTGTAAAGACTATACGAAACAATTTGATGGAATATCTTTAGATTCTTTTTTAGTAACAGAAGAAGAAATGAATGATGCGATAGATAAAGTTGATGAATCATTTAGAGATGCATTAATGAAGGCGAAAGATAACATTATTTCTTTTCATAAAGCACAATTACAACAATCTTATATTCAAACAAAAGAATATGGCATTTATTTAGGACAAAGAGTCATGCCACTAGAATCTGTTGGAATCTATGTTCCAGGAGGAAGAGCACAATATCCTTCTTCTGTATTAATGAACGCAATTCCTGCTCATGTTGCTGGAGTGAAGAAGATCGTTATGGTTACGCCTCCGAATAAAGAAGGAACGATTAATCCCAATATTGCCTTTGCTGCAAAGATTGCTGGAGTTAATGAAATTTATAAGATTGGTGGAGCCCAAGCGATTGCTGCACTGGCCTATGGTACGGAAACAATTCCAAATGTGGATAAGATCGTAGGACCAGGAAATATCTTCGTCGCTGCAGCGAAGAAATTAGTATATGGAAAAGTCGCAATTGATATGATTGCAGGCCCATCCGAAATATTAGTGATTGCAGATAAGGATGCAAAAGCGAAATATGTAGCGGCAGATTTATTATCACAAGCTGAACATGATCCTATGGCATCAGCGATATTATTGACAGATTCTGATGAATTATTAAATGAAGTGAATCAAGAACTGCGTAAACAAACAGATGTTCTTCCAAAGAAAGAAATCGTTGAAAGTTCTTTAGAGAATTATGGAAAATCAATTCTTTGTGATTCCATTGATGAATGTATAGCATTCGCGAATGCGATTGCTCCAGAACACTTAGAATTATGTGTGAAAGATCCAATGAAATATTTAGATGCAGTAAAGAATGCAGGTAGTGTATTTTTAGGGTATTACACGTGTGAATCGATTGGGGATTATTTTGGTGGAACAAATCATGTTTTACCTACAAGTGGTACTGCACGTTTCTCTAGTGCGTTAGGCGTAGATGCATTTATCAAAAAAACTTCATTTTTACACTATACAAAAGAAGCATTAGAAGCATATGGTAAATACATTGAAGTCATGGCAGAAGAAGAACAGCTACAAGCACATGCAAATGCTGTGAAAGTGAGAGTGAATGATGGAAAAGAAGATTGAAACATATACAACACACATTCAAAAAGGTATTCTATTAAACGCAAATGAGAGCTCTTTGAATGTGAATGAAACAATTCTTGAAGAAATTAAAGAATCTTTAAATACAATTGATTTTAATCGTTATCCTGATAATGAACAAACAGAATTATTAGAAGCATATGGAAAAGTCATAGGTTTAGATAAAGATCATTTATTAGCAGGAAATGGTTCTGATCAGATGTTAGGATTAGTGATTGGTACATTTTTGTCCAAGGGGAAATATTTATATACATTTGATCCTGATTTTTCTATGTATGATTATTATGCAAGTTGTTATGAAGCAAGTGTAAAAAAATATCCATTACGTGAAGATGGAACGTTAGATGTAGATGCTTTCATTGAAAATGGAAAAGGTGCTTCTTTGGTTTTGTTTTCTAGACCAAATAATCCTTCTGGTTATTGTTTAACAACAGCAGAAATCAAAAAAGTAGTAGAAGGATTTTGTGATATTCCGGTTGTGGTAGATGAGGCATATATTGAATTTTCCAATGAAGAAAGTGCGATTTCATTGTTGGATCAATATGATAATCTCTATGTAACTAGAACATTATCTAAAGCATATTCTGTTGCGGGAATTCGTGTAGGTTTCTTAATTGGAAATACAAAGAATATGATTGATATGAAGAGAAGAAGCGTTGTATATGCGCTTAATAGCGTAACGATGAAGATTGCAACGATCATTCTTAAATACGCTGCTGATTATCAAACACAGGCAAAAGAAATTGCGAAACGAAGAGATGTAATGTATGAACAAGTTAAAAATATGAAAAAATGTACTTTTTATCCTTCTCAAGCAAATTTCTTACATGGTAAATCAAATCAAAAAGAAAGATTATTACAACTTTTCCAACAACAAAACATTGTCATTCGTAACTATAAAGATGATACATTCCGTATCACAATTGGAACCGATGAAGAAAATCAAAAAGTATTAGATGTACTAAAACAATTTGAGGAGGAATCATGAGAGAATCCGCAATAAAAAGAATCACAAATGAAACTGAAATAGAAATCAAATTAAATTTAGATGGTACAGGAAAAACAAATATTCAAACAGGAATTGGATTCTTTGATCATATGTTGAACTTATTTGCGTTTCATGGATCTTTTGATTTAGATGTAATCGCTAAAGGAGATCTAGATGTAGATGATCATCATACGATTGAAGATATTGGAATTACCTTAGCACAATGCTTTCAAGAAGCAATTGATGATAAACAAGGTATCGCAAGATATGGGAGTTTTCGTTGTCCAATGGATGAAGCTTTGGCTGATGTTGATTTAGATATCAGTGGTAGAGGATATCTTGTATTTCATGCAGATTTTAAACGAGAAAGTATTGGTATGATGTCTACAGAAATGGTAAAAGAATTCTTTTATGCTTTTGCGATCAATTCTGGTGTGACTTTACATGTGAATTTATTGTATGGTGAAAATGATCATCATAAAGTAGAGGCAATCTTTAAAGCATTTGGACATGCACTAAAAAAAGCTACAACAATTCAATCGGATACATTACTTTCCACAAAGGGGCTATTATGATTGGAATCATTGATTATGGCATGGGGAATTTAGGGAGTGTAGGTAACGCACTATCTTATTTAAATGTTCCTTATCAAATATGTGAAACAAAACAACAAATCCAACAATGTGATAAATTGATTCTTCCTGGGGTAGGTGCATTCCAACAAGGAATGGACAATTTAAAAGAAAAAGGTTTGGATGCAACGATTCGTGAAATGGTAGATGCGAAAATACCTTTGTTAGGGATTTGTTTAGGCATGCAGATGTTATTTGAAACCAGTGAAGAAAAAGGATTGCATCAAGGATTTGGTTTTATTGAAGGAAAAGTCATCAAAATCGAAGAAGATCTACCAGTTCCAGAAATTGGTTGGAATGAACTTGTTTTCCAACAAGATGGAAACTTAAAAGGCATGTTTGATCATGCATACATGTATTATGTTCATTCTTATTATGCAGATGTGAAATATGAAGAAAACTTAATTGCGTATTCTGAATATGGAAACACTAAAGTTGCAGGAATCGTACAAAAAGGAAATGTTATTGGTACACAATTTCATCCAGAAAAGAGTGGAAGCCAAGGCTTGAAATTATTGAAATATTTTGTGGAGGATTTTGTATGATCGTAATACCAGCAATCGATATTATTAATGGGAAACCAGTTAGACTTTATCAAGGAGATTACGCTAAAAGCGAACAAGTCGCAGAATCGATTTTAGATACTGCACTAGCTTTTGAAAAAGCAGGCGCAAAGAGAATTCATATGATTGATCTTGATGGGGCAAAACAAGGAAAAAGAATCAATCATGAATCCATCATTGAAGTATGTAAGAATGTTCATGTTCCTGTTGAAGTTGGTGGTGGCATTCGTTGTATGGATGATGTGGATTTTTATTTAACTAATGGTGTTTCAAAGATCATCTTAGGAACGAGTGCGATTCAAGATCAAGCATTCTTAAAAGAGACAATTTCTAAATATCCAGATCAAATCATTGTTGGTATGGATTGTAAAGATGGATTTGTTATGGTAGAAGGTTGGTTAAAAGCTTCTCAAATATCTTATTTGGAGTTTGCGAAACAATTAGAACAGATGCAAGTATCAGAAATCATCTTTACAGATATATCAAAAGATGGAACTTTAATGGGACCAAATATACAAATGTTACAAGCTTTAAAAGATAGCGTTTCTTTGAAAATCATTGCTTCAGGTGGCATCAAAGATATGACACATATTAAACAATTGAATGAGATGCATTTATTTGGTTGTATTACTGGTAAGGCAATTTATTCAAAAACATTAGATCTTAAACAAGCAATTCAAGAAGGTGAACTATGATTTCAAAAAGAATTATACCGTGTTTAGATGTGAAAGATGGCAAAGTCGTGAAGGGCGTGCATTTTGTAGGCTTACAAGAAGTTGGTAATCCTGTAGACTGTGCAAAAAAATATTACCAAGATGGGGCAGATGAGCTTGTTTTCTTAGATATTACTGCGACCAATGAAAATCGTGATACAACTGTACAAATGGTTGAAGCTGTCGCCAAAAATATATTTATTCCATTTACCGTTGGTGGTGGTATTCGTAGTAGTGCAGATATGAAAAAGATCTTAAGAGCAGGTGCAGATAAATGTTCTTTGAATTCTGCGGCAGTAAAAAATCCTGATTTGATCGTAGAATGTAGTGAAAAGTTTGGAGATCAATGTGTTGTCATCGCAATTGATGGAAGAAAAAGAAAAGATGGTAGTGGATGGAATGTTGTTATCAATGGTGGAAGAATTGATACAGGTATTGATGCCATAGAATGGGCAAAAGATTGTGTATCTAAAGGTGCAGGTGAAATCTTATTAACTAGTATGGATGCCGATGGCACAAAGAATGGCTTTGATATTCCTTTCTTACAAGCAGTGAAACAAGCAGTGCAAGTTCCTGTAATCGCATCTGGTGGTTGTGGTTCATTAGAACATTTTTATGAAGTTTTTCATGAGGATGCAGCGGATGCTGCACTTGCGGCTTCTTTATTTCATTATGGTGAATTAACAGTTACACAAGTAAAAGATTACTTGAATCAAAAAGGAGTGAATGTCAGATATGATGCAACTAGACTTTAAGAAAGGTAATGGTCTACTTCCAGTAGTAGTACAAGATGTACATACAAAACAAGTTTTAATGTTAGCGTACATGAATGAAGAAAGCTATCAGAAAACATTGGATACAAAACTAGCTACCTATTATTCAAGAAGTAGAAATGAATTATGGGTAAAAGGAGAAACAAGTGGACACTATCAACATGTTAAAGAAATACGAATTGATTGTGATGAAGATGCGATTCTTTTACTTGTAGAACAAATTGGTGCAGCGTGTCATACAGGACATTACAGTTGTTTTTATAGAAATGAAAATGGAGAAAAAATACATGAGTGAAATTGAAAAAGAATATCTCAATGCATTAGACCGTAAACAAAATCCAGAAGAAGGTAGTTATACAACATACCTCTATGAAAAAGGTTTGGATAAAATATTAAAGAAAGTTGGAGAAGAAAGTACAGAAGTTGTCATTGCTGCATTATCACAATCAAAAGAAGAATTGGTTGGAGAAATTAATGATTTACTATTTCATGTATTAGTTCTCATGGTAGAAAAAGGTATTACATTAGAAGATATTGAAACAGAACTAAAAAGAAGAAGAGAGAAACAACATAACGCAAAAGGTGACAGAAAACCAATCACAAATGTATAATAGATATAACATTAAGGAGTTTTATATGAAAAAAATTGTATTATTTTGTGCAGGTGGAATGTCTACTTCTCTATTGGTTAATAAGATGAGAGAAGAAGCAGCTAAACTAGAAAAGGATTATGATATCAATGCATATGGCTATGGTTCTGAAGAAAAATATGCTCCAGATGCAGATTGTATTTTGTTGGGACCACAGATTCGTTTCAATTTAGATGCATTAAAAAAGAAATATCCTGGTAAACCAATTGCAGCGATTGATATGCGTACGTATGGCATGATGGATGGTGCTGGTACACTCAAACAAGCAATGGAATTAATGAACGACTAATAAAAAAGATCTTGTAGAATTTCTATAAGATCTTTTCATTTGACTTGATAATTATCTATTTTATCTAATAGTTTTTGAGAAGGAATACAATCTGTTTCATCCCATTGTGCTAGATACAACGCATAATATTCATCATAAGTTAGATTAGAAGCAGTAATCTTTTCAGCGAGTTCTTTTCCAACATAACGGAAATGATCGAGTTCTCCTTCTACACCTGTAATCGGTGTTTTAGAAGCAGGATATCTTTGAATGAATCCATATTCATTACAATGTTCTAAAAGCCATTGATACGTTTGTGTTTGATCAAAGGATACAGAAGTTTCATAGGTTGCGGCAACATTAATTGCCAAACCTAATTGATGTTCTGAATGTCCTGCACGAATTCCAACTTGATCTGCTTCCGATTCACTCATTCTAGCTAGTAAGCTATTATACGCACTTTCTTGTGTTTGATAGCTGTTATATCCAGTTGTCGCAAAGAAATAATGCCCTTCCTGCATGCCACTCATCGACATTTGAATGAATGCTTGTTGTACTTCATCGATGAGTTGTACACCTGTAACAGCGTATTGTGTGTTCACATCCGCTAGATTACTTGGAATATAGTCAGATGTTAAACCATATGTACTATTAACAAGTGTATCGATATTGGTTGGATCAGGGATTTCTTTTTGTAATTTATATAGTTGAAAATAAGAATCGGATAATGAAAATGTAGATTCAGAATTTGTATCTCTATGATTTTGACAGTCTTCAATGTATGGATTTTCATCCCATTGATAATCAAATACTAATAATGGAGTTAGTTCATAGAATGTTAAATTGTTAAATAAATTTTGTAATTGATCTTCTTCGTATCCTTTATCCATTAATCTGTTATACAAAAGAAAATCAACGTCAGATAATGTTCTATCTGTTGTGAGTGCAGCGTATAAAGAAATATAAGACGTATTTAAAGTTCCATCTTGAAGTGATTGTTCTAGATATTTGGAATAGTACTGATTATTTAAAATCGTATTTGTTAGATTCTTTTCTTTGATGATATCGATTGTTTCAGAAGAATAACCAAGATCTTTTAGATTTTTATCTTCAATATATTTTGGTACATACCATGCAGAAAAGATTGCGACGATGGCAATCACAAGTACTACAATTAAACTTTTACGAATATGTCTTTTTCTTTTCTTTACTTGTTTAGGCATTTTTTGACCTCAAATAGATTCCAAGGATCTTTGTTTGGTGGAAAACATGTAATGCTCATTTGTTCTTTTTTGACAGGATGAATAAATGTTAAACGATATGCATATAAGGCAATCTGGCCTTTTTTTGTATGAGGGTTGTATCTTTGATCATATACAAGTGGTAGATTTCTACTAGAAAACTGCACACGTATTTGATGTGATCTACCTGTATGTAAGAGAATATGAACGAGTGTTTTGTTTCCTTTTTGATCTAAAACATCATAATCTAAAACAGATTTTTTACCTTCTTTTTCATTTGTTACAAATACACGATTCTTTTTCGAATCTTTCTTTAGATAATCTGTTAAAGTATGTGATCCACTTGTAACACCATCTAATACCGCAAGATATTCTTTTTGGATCGTACGTGTACGCACCGCATCACTTAATCGAGAAGCAGCTTTAGAAGTTTTCGCAAAGATCATAACACCACCAACAGGTCGATCTAAGCGATGTACTAGTCCTAGATAAACATTTCCTGGTTTGTTGTATTTCTCTTTGAGATAGTTTTTGCACATTGTTAATAAATCCAAATCATGACTATCATCTTCTTGAACGGGAACATTTACAGGTTTTTCTACACAAAGAATATGATTATCTTCGTAGAGAATATTGATCATTTTCTTTCCCATCTTCCATAGATTCCACAAGGTAATAATAAATCACGATTCTGTAAAGGAATTGCGACTTCACCACAAGAAATCGTTCCGTTTGGATGACTTGGTAAGATCATCGTTTTCATTAAATCTTCTAATACGATAGAAGAAAAACCTGTTGTATAACTATTGATCAAAAAGAATAATGCATTTTCATCTAAGATTTCTAAACAAGCTTTAATCAAGCCAGTAATTTCTTTTTCGAATTTCCACATTTCACCATTTGGACCTCTACCGTAACTTGGTGGATCCATTAAAATACCATGGTATGTATGACCTCTTCTTTTTTCTCTTTCTACAAATTTTAAGCAATCATCTACAATAAAACGAATCTTATGACTTTCTAAATGAGAAAGATCACGATTTTCTTTTGCCCATTGTACCATGCCCTTAGAAGCATCTACATGTACGACTTCACTAGCACCAGCTTCTGAACAAGCCATTGTGGCACAACCTGTATATCCAAATAGATTCAATACACGGATTTCTTCATCTTGATGTTTCTGTATCAAATCGTGCATCCAATCCCAATTGACTGCTTGTTCTGGGAAAATACCAGTATGTTTAAAACCTGTAGGAGATACTTTGAATGTTAGATTACGATAGTTGATTGTCCAAGATTCTGGCAATCTTTTTTTGTATTCCCATTGTCCACCACCTTTATTACTTCTATGGTAAACAGCATCTGCTTTCTTCCAATCTTTATTTTCATACATTGGCCAAATTGCTTGTGGATCAGGTCTTCTTAAAATGATCCCTTTCCATTGTTCTAATTTTTCACCATTTCCTGCATCTAAACAGGAATAATCTTTCCATTGATCAGCTTTTAATATCATCTTTTTTTACCTCGTTGCTATTATAACATACCATCCTACATCTAAATCTTTGGTATAATGTTTTGGACTTGGAGAAATACAATGATAGATACAACATTATTAAATACAAATCAAAAAGAAGCTGTTTTATCAGATGATCAATATTTAAGAATCATTGCGGGAGCAGGTTCTGGAAAAACAAGAGTTTTAACGATGCGCATCGTACATTTGATTGAAGATGAAGATGTACGTCCTTATAAAATCTTAGCAATCACTTTTACAAACAAAGCTGCTAATGAAATGAAAGAACGTCTTTCTAACATGTTAGAAGAAGGAAATGAACCAAGATGGATCTCTACGATCCATTCTCTTTGTGTACGTATTTTAAGAGAAGATATTTCTGTTTTAGGTTATCCTAAAAACTTTACAATCATGGATGCAGATGATCAAAAATCCGTTGTAAAAGAAGCAATTAAACAATTGAATCTAAAAGATTCTAAATTAACGCCAGGTGAAGTTGTAGGATACATTTCCAATAATAAGACGGCACAAATTGGTGTTGAAGCAGCTAAGAAGATGGCTGGTAACTTTTCAGATGATGTAGATAAGGCAAAGATCTATGAATATTACATTAATCGTCAAAAGGCAATGTTTGCGTTAGATTTTGATGATTTGATTTTAAAAACAGTGACTTTGTTTTCAAAATATCCTTCCATTGTAGAAAAGTGGCAAAGAAGATTTGAGTTTGTTTTAGTAGATGAGTTTCAGGATATTGATAACTTACAATATAAATTAATTCGTTATTTGACAGGAAAAAACACATCTTTATATGTTGTTGGTGACCCAGACCAAACGATCTATACTTGGCGTGGTGCGAATGTAGATATCATTATGCATTTTGAAAAAGATTTTCCTGGATCAAAAACAATTATGTTGAATGAGAATTATCGTTCTACAGAAGCTATTTTAGGGGTATCCAATAGTGTGATTCAAAATAACCAAAATCGTTTAAAGAAAGAACTTTTTACATCCAAAAAGAATGAAGATAAAGTCATTCATTTTGGTGCGGAAAGTGAAGAATATGAAGATGCATGGATTGCGGGTGAAATTCAGAAATTACATAGTGATGGAAAAAACTATTCTGATATTGCAATCTTATATCGTTCAAATTATCTTTCTAGAGGTCTTGAAAAAGCACTCATTGATTTGAGAATTCCATATATTATCTATGGTGGTATTCGCTTCTATGAACGTATGGAAGTTAAAGATGCATTGTGTTATTTGAGAATGATCGTAACAAATGATGATCTAGCGTTACAAAGAATCATTAATCGACCAAAGCGTGGGATTGGTGGAAAAACAATGGATAATATCGTTGAAGAAGCACGTAGAAACAATACAACGATGTATGAAGTATTAAAGAGAAATGAAATCTTTTCTGGTAAGTCAAAGAAAACAATGGAAGAATTTGTTTCTATGATTGAAAGTTGGAAACAAATAGAACGTAACAATGAAATGCCATTAGATAAATTATTAGAGAAAATCATAGAAGAAAGTGGCATTAAAGCGATGTGTGAAGCAGATGAAGAAAAGAAAGATGAAAGACTTTTGAACTTAAAAGCTTTACAAGAAGATTTACAAAACTTCACAAATAATAATCCTGATTTACATTTAGATGAATATTTACAAAATATTGCCTTATATACAGATCGTGAAAATGGAGAAAAGAGTGAATGTGTTCAATTGATGACGGTCCATGCCGCTAAAGGTCTAGAATTTGATACAGTATTTGTAACAGATCTCAATGAAGGTATTTTCCCAAACCAACGTTCTATAGAGGATTCTAAACATGGTATGGAAGAAGAAAGAAGACTAGCTTATGTCGCCTTTACGCGTGCTATGAATCATTTATATGTATGTGAAGCAGGTGGTTTTTCCTTTATTATTCAAGGGCAAAGAAGAACAAGTCGCTTTATCAAAGAAATGAATGCAGACTATATGGTAGAAGCAGCAGGTAGCTTTAATCAACGTGGTGTAATTACTTCTTCAAAGCCTACAAAAACATTTAAAAATAGTTTTGCGGATTTTATGAGTTTTCAAGATGAAGCTGATGAAATCCCTTCACCAATTCGTGTAGAACAACCAAAACCTTCCAAAACGAAATTCAAAAAAGATGATGTTGTGATTCATCCAAAGTTTGGCGAAGGTATTATTATCAAAGCGAAAAGAGATATGTTAGATATTGCTTTTTCTTATCCATATGGAATCAAAAAGATTGCGATATTTCCTGGTTTAAAGAAAAAAGGGGAATAAAATGAACGAATTAGAAAGAATGAAAGAGCTTGTTGAACAATTGAATACAGCGAGTGAAGCTTATTACAATGGACAAGCAGAAATATTGACAGATTATGAATGGGATGCAAAGTTTGATGAACTCAAACAATTAGAAGAAACAACAGGTACGATATTAGAAAATTCACCTACGATGAAAGTGTCTGCGGATTCTACACAAGGTGAAAAAGAAACACATGAATTTTCAGCATTATCTTTAGCGAAAACAAAAAAAGTAGAAGATCTTGTGAAGTGGGCGAATGGAAAACCAATTTGGTTATCATGGAAATTAGATGGTTTAACACTTGTTGTAACTTATGATCATGGAAAACTTACAAAAGTTGTAACGCGTGGTGATGGACATATTGGTACAAACATTACACATGTTGCCTCTTCTTTGATTGGAATTCCACAAACGATTTCAGAAAAAGGACATTTGGTCATTCGTGGTGAAGCAATTATTTCTTATGCAGATTTTAATCAATTTGTATTAGAATCTGGAGAAGATTACGCAAATCCTAGAAATCTAGCCTCTGGTTCTTTGACACTCAAAGATCTAGAAGAAATCAAAAAAAGAAAGATTCATTGGATTCCATTTACTTTAGTACATACAGATCAAACATTTTCTTCGTGGGGAGAACAAATGTCTTATCTAGAAAAGAATGGTTTTGTTGTGGTGGACCATGAAAGAATTGATGAACCTTCCTATGAAAATATCAACACAACCATTCAACAATGGACAAGGAAAGTTACCAACAATGAAAATCCATATCCTGTAGATGGGTTAGTCATTGCGTATGATGATATAGAATATGCTTCTGGTGGCTCCATTACAGGCCATCACGCAACGCGTGCTGGTTATGCATTTAAATGGGCAGATGAATCGGTAGAAAGTACATTAGATCATATTGAGTGGTCATGTGCAGCTTCTACGATTACACCAGTCGCAGTGTTTGAACCTGTGGAACTAGAAGGCACAACCGTCAAAAGAGCATCTCTTTGTAATATTTCTGAGTGTGAAAGATTAGGAATTGGAGACAAAGGAACAGTTTTATCTGTCATTAAGGCAAATAAGATCATTCCTAAGATCATTCATGTTTCAAAGATTGAAGGACAATTACAAATACCGGAAACATGTCCAGTTTGTGGTGCCTCTACAAAGATACATGTAAGTGAAAACTCTGGTACAAAAACATTGAAGTGTACAAATCCAGATTGCGCCGCAAAGAAATTAAAGAAATTTACAAGATTTGTATCAAAAGGTGGTGCAGATATTGATGGAATTTCTGAGGCAACGCTTTCTAGATTTATTAATGAAGGTTGGATCCATAATAATGGAGATATTTATCGTTTAACAAATCATCGTGATGAGATTGCACAGTTAGATGGATTTGGTGATAAAAGTGCAGATAATATTGTTGCATCTATTGAAAAAGCAAAGACGATTGATGATATTAAATTGATCTATGCGTTAAATATTCCATTGGTTGGTGTAGATGTCGCAAGAAAATTATTGAACGCAAAAGAGATTGAAACATTGATTGAAGAAGCATCCTCTACAAATGATGAAACATGTTTTTCTATCATTGATGGTATTGGAACAGAAAAGAGTTCAGCATTTGTGAGATGGTTTCATGATGAACAAAATGTTACAGATTATAATGATTTGATTCAATATTTGAATATTCAAAAAACCGCAACAGAAGCTGTGGATGATAAATGTAAAGGTTTAACATTTGTTGTGACAGGAGATGTACATCATTATCCAAATCGTAACGCATTAAAAGCTTATATTGAAGCACATGGTGGTAAAGTAACAGGCTCTGTTTCAAAGAGTACAAATTATTTGATCAATAATGATGTTACTAGTACAAGTAGTAAGAATACAAAGGCAAAGTCTTTGAATATTCCAATAATTTCAGAAGATGAATTTATAGAAAGATTTGGAGAATAAAAAAATGGATATTGATTATTTGTTATTATTACAAGATTTTAGAAATGGAGTAGGTGCTTTCTTAGCTCCGTTTCTATTATGGGCAAGTCATTTTGCGGTAAGTTTTTGGGCTTTTGCGATGATTTGTATGATTTATTGGGCATTTGATCGAAAAGGTGGAAAAAAGATCTTATCTGGATTTGGATTAGGTTTATTAGTAAATGGCTTCTTAAAATTAACGTTCTGCATATATCGACCATGGATCAAAGACGCTAGAATACTTCCGTATGGAGATTCTAAAGTATCTGCGACTGGTTATTCCTTTCCGAGTGGACATTCGACTTGGGCAACAAGTGTATTTGGAAATACAGGTAGATGGTTACAAAAACATGGTAAAAAAATATTAGCTATAATCTTTATAATCTTTATGATTATTGTTATGTTTTCAAGAAATTATTTAGGTGTACATACACCACAAGATGTACTTGTTGGTTTTCTAGCAACAGTACTGATGATTATCATTGCGAATAAAATTGAAGATTGGACAGAACAAGATTCTTCTAGAGATAAGATCGTTATGATTTGTGGCGTTCTATTATGTGTTGCCTTATGCATGTATTATGAGTTGAAATCTTATCCACTTATGTATTTAGAAGATGGTAGTTTATTGGTGGATCCAAATCAGATGAAAGCTGATTCTTTCCAAGGTTTAGGTTTTGTGAGTGTATTTGCGATTTGTCGCTTCTTTGAAAGAAGAGGATTTGATTTTGAACAAATGGAATGGAAAGATCGTTTTATCGTTGGTGTATTCGCTTTAATTCCGTTATATATTTGGGTTACAAACATTTATCCTATGATTAAAGGAAGTTTTGGTGGAGCAATCGGACAATTTATTGAATATGCAGGCATGGCAATTTATGTCACAATCGTTGTTCCAAATGTTATGAAATATATTCATGAGAAAAATATTCTAAAGTGAGTTATGAAGAAATTCATGACTTTTTCTTTTGAAACAAAAAAAGAACTAGGATAAACCTAGTTCTCAATGATTAAAGTGTTTCGTGAGCGTTTCTTGCGATAACGTCTAATTGTTGTTCACGAGTCAAGTCAATAAACTTAACAGCGTATCCAGATACACGAATTGTAAAGTTAGCGTATTCTGGTTTTTCTGGATGTTCCATTGCATCCTTCAACTTATCAATACCAAATACATTGACATTGAGGTGATGCGCACCTTGTGAGAAATAACCATCTAATACATTTACCAACTGTTTCTTACGTTCATCATCTGTATGACCTAAAGCACTTGGGGAAATTGTTTGTGTATTAGAGATACCATCCAATGCATATTCATATGGAACTTTCGCAACAGAGTTAAGAGATGCAAGTAAACCATTCTTTTCTGCACCATATGCTGGGTTAGCACCAGGTGAAAATGGAGCGTATGCTTCTCTACCATCTGGTAAAGCACCTGTAGCTTTACCATAAACAACGTTAGAAGTAATTGTTAAGATAGATGTTGTTGGTTCAGAATCTCTGTATGTATGGTATTTTTCAATCTTATGCATGAATTCTTTGAGTAACCATACCGCAATATCATCAGCTCTTTCATCATCATTACCATAACGAGGGAAATCACCTTCTACGATATAATCTGTTACTAAACCAGATTCATCACGAACTGTTTTAACTTTTGCGTACTTAATAGCACTTAAAGAGTCTACAACATGTGAGAAACCAGCAATACCAGTTGCGAATGTTCTTCTAACATTTGTATCAATCAATGCCATTTCTGCAGCTTCATAATAGTATTTATCATGCATGTATTGAATGAGGTTCAAGATATTTACATATAGACCTGCTAACCAATCCATCATGAGATCATACTTATGCATGACTTCATCATAATCAAGATATTCAGATGTGATAGGTGCAAGTTCTGGACCTACTTGCATGTGATTGCCTTGTTTATCTAAGAACTTTTCATCCTTACCACCATTGATTGCGTAAAGTAAGCACTTAGCTAGGTTTGCACGTGCACCAAAGAACTGCATTTCTTTACCAGTTTCAGTAGCGGATACACAACAACAAATGCTGTAATCATCGCCCCAAATTGGTCTCATAACATCATCATTTTCGTATTGGATACTACTTGTAGATACGGAAATCTTAGCTGCATATGTACGGAAGTTATCTGGTAATCTCTTAGAATATAAAACTGTTAAGTTTGGTTCTGGAGAAGGTCCCATGTTTTCTAATGTATGTAAGAAACGATAGTCATTCTTTGTGACCATGTGTCTACCATCTTGTCCTAGACCACCAACTTCAAGTGTTGCCCAAACAGGGTCACCAGAGAATAATTGGTTGTAAGAAGGAATTCTTGCGAACTTGACCATACGGAACTTCATTGTTAAGTGGTCGATCATTTCTTGTGCTTCTGTTTCAGTGATTGTTCCTTCTTGAAGATCTCTTTCAATATAGATATCTAAGAAAGTTGAAACTCTACCAACAGACATCGCTGCACCATTTTGTGTCTTGATTGCAGCTAAGTATCCAAAGTATAACCATTGAATAGCTTCATGTGCATTTTGTGCTGGCTTGGAAATATCATAACCATAAATCTTAGCCATTTCTTTCATGCCTTTTAATGCACGAATTTGTTCAGCGATTTCTTCACGTTGACGGATGATATCATCTGTCATATCACCATGACCACAATAAGCCATGTCATTTTGTTTACCTTCAATCAAACGATCGATACCATATAACGCAACTCTTCTATAGTCACCAACGATTCTACCTCTACCATAAGTATCAGGAAGACCAGTAACGATATGAGAGTGTCTAGCAGCTTTCATTTCTGGTGTGTAAGCATCAAATACTGCTTGGTTATGTGTTTTATGATATTCATTAAAGATCTTGTCATATTTTTCATTGATCTTGTAACCATAAGTTTCAGCAGCTTGTTGTGCCATTTTAATACCACCATAAGGCATAAATGCACGTTTCAATGGCTTATCTGTTTGTAAACCAACGATCTTTTCTAGATCTTTTGTTTCTGGATCAATGTATCCAGGACCATAGGCTGTTAAAGAAGAAACAACTTCTGTTTCACATTCTAAAACGCCTCCTTTTGCACGCTCTTCTTTCTGCAAAGCTTGTACTTTGTCCCAAAGCGTGTTTGTTGCCTCAGTAGCATCAGCTAAGAATGATTCATCACCTTCGTACTGTGTATAGTTGTTTTGAATAAAATCACGTACGTTGATGTCATCTACCCAATGACCACCTTTAAAACTTCTCCATTCTTGTTTCATAATATAATCCTTTCTTTTTATTTAACGGATTTCTCCGTTTAAAACTTTTTCAGCAGTCTCAATTGATTCTGCACTTGGACCTTCAACATTCTCTAATGGATATTTCATTCCAAGTTTTTCCCATTTATATGCACCCATATTGTGATATGGAAGAATTTCGATCTTTTTGACATTTTGTAATGTTTCGATAAACTTTCTTGTTTTCTTCAAATCATTAATATCATCTGTCCAACCAGGAACAAGTACTTGTCTGATCCAAATTGGTTTATTGATTTTAGAAAGATATTCAAACATTTGTAGAATATTTTTGTTTGTTTTTCCTGTTAGACGAATATGTTTCTTTTCATCAATGTGTTTAATATCTACTAATAAGATATCTGTATACTGCATCAATTCTTCAAATTTATGAAACCATTCTTCTTCAAATGTAAATGGTTCACCAGCTGTATCAATACATGTATTGATATTTCTTTTCTTTGCTTGTTTAAATAGTTCTAATAAAAAATCGATTTGTAGAAGAGGTTCTCCACCACTGACCGTAATGCCACCATCTTTTCCCCAATAACTACGATATCTTTCAGCGTGATTTAAGATTTGTTCTACACTTCTTTGATCATCTGACTGCATTTGCCAAGTGTCTGCGTTATGACAAAACGCACAACGTAACCGACAACCTTTTAAAAATAAAATATATCGTAATCCAGGACCATCCACAGATCCAAAGGTTTCTATAGAATGTACATTCGCTAGTGTCATGTTTCTCCTTACATCTTATAAAAATAAATTACTCTTATAAAAAGAGTAATTCCTTGATTATAATCAAATTTCAAAGCTTTTTGCCTGAATTATAAAGTTCCAGTAATTGATTTCTATCTATCACTTTTAAGTTTCCTTGTCCTAAACGCGCAATCAAATTCTGTTTCTCTAACTTAGAAATACAACGAGATACCGTTTCCGCACGCAAACCAATGGATGCGGCAATATCATCTAGCTTCATATGTATTTCATGATTTGTACATGTTTTATCTTTGTTTAATAAGAATCCAGCCAAACGAATGAGTGGTTGACGTATAGATAATAGTTGTGTTTTTTCTTTGGCTTCTTGAAGTTCTGTTGAAAGCATCGCAATCAAAGACATCGCAGCATTTGGATACTTACTTAAAAGATGCATAAAATCTGATCGTTTGATCTTACAAATCATTACATCCGTTAACGTAACGATATCATAATGATATTTATAGTCATTTAAAAACATATCATGCCAAATTGCTTGTCCCTCATGAAGGATATCCATGATATATTCATCACCATTCACATCATATCTACATGTTTTGATTCTTCCATGGCGAATGATAATGACTGCATCAATTTGATCACCTTCATGTGCTAATATTTTTCCTTTTGGATATTGAATATGTTCTGAATTATTGACTAGATATTCTTGTACATCTAAAGGCAAAGGTTTAAATAAACGTATTTCTGATGTACATAATTTATTCTTCTTCCGAAAAGGACAACCAATTGTTTTGATTTCTAGTTCTTTTGTCATGTAACTATTTTACTATAAAAATACGAATGAAATAATTGTAAATATACTTGCGATAAAACTGATTAAGATATTATTTTTATTAATCTTATTCGAGGAAATCACCTTCTTTATAATCACTCTTTTTTACGAAAACCCAAAAACATGTATAAAATGTGGCGATAGGAATAGATATTAATGAAAATAATCCGCAAAAGCCACTGAATCCTCCAAAGCCAAGGATTGAAAAAATGGATGTAAAGATGAGTAGTATCCATATAAATAATATTGTTCTTTTTGACGTTCCACATAATAACATCATAACTATAATTTTTACATTATCTTTTCCTTTTTTGTGAAACCACGCAATAGAGCAACCAACAATCGCTAAACCAATAGGATCTAAAAGAAAACATTCAACAATAGCCCATATAAAAACTTTTGGGACACTATCAATGAGCAGTTCTTCTGAATAAAATAAGATTTTATTCGTATATAGAAAATCACATAAGAAGAGTGCACCAAACATAAATAAGAAACTAATCAATAAATGTAAAAGAATTTGTTTTTGAGTAGGCTTCATAAATTGTTTTACCTTATATTTCAGAAAGTACATACATCTTGTTCTTCGACAAAAGAAGTACAATAATAGTTTATAAAATAATTGCAGTATGCAAATACTCCAAGTTTACACACAGCTTTAGAAATGTTGACACCATAAACAAATACTGGAGGTACAGCATTACATGGTAATCCTAAGATTTGAGAACAAGCGGGATTTGCTTTGAGTTTATGTTACTTTGTCTGACATACTTTTGTCAACTAACCTCGCCCCATAAAGAGTCGAGGCTTGCAAGACTTCGATTCTCTT
>CAVLCI010000029.1:0-19951 GCA_963661415.1 Bifidobacteriaceae bacterium
TTTTTCAAATTTTTTATACATGTGAATATTACCTTCCTTAATATACTATTCACAAAATATTTGAGAATCCCTTAAAAATAATGAAATTGTTTTTTAGTCATTGTAAAAAAGCTCTGATCTCTTTTAATCAAAGCTTTTATTTTGGAGTGTTTTGTTTTGTGGAATAAATACAATAAAATCCCCCAAGTAATCCAATGATTGCGCCAACAAATCCAATGTTTGATGTACCAATCATATTAACGGTTTGTCCACCGATGAAGGAGCCGATGCCAATTCCTAGATTAAAGATGCCTGAGAAGATTGACATTGCAACAGCACCGGCACTACCAGCATGCAAGATAACTTCTGATTGACAAGCAACATTGAAAGCAGTTGATGTTAATCCCCAATATGCACATACAAGTAATAAGGTAACAAGAGAAATCGTTGCGGGTTTTAATAGAACTAATACAACCGCAATATTAATTGTCATGATACGTAAGAATTGAATTCTGTTTTTTCCATAGAACTTAGAAAATAAAATGCTTCCTAAAATTCCTGCAACGCCAAATAATGATAACGCTAATGTAATCCATGTATTACTTAGATTGGCAACACTAGACATAAATGGTTCGATATAACTATATGCGGTATAGTAACCAGTCGCGAATAAGAAAGAAATAATATAAATGGAAACTAAAGAATGATTTTTAAATAAAACAGGTAGTTGATTTACTTTAAATGGTTCAGGTTTATCTAATGTAGGAAATACAAACCATTGAAATAGTAATAAGGCAATCGCTATGATACCAACTAATGTAAATGTCATTCTCCAACCAACATATAAACCTACGATTCTACCTAAAGGTAATCCGAATATCATCGCAACAGATGTTCCTGTAACAATCATACTCATCGCAAAATCACGATGTGCTTCATCAACTAATTTCACCGCAATCACACTCGCAACTGACCAAAAGATTGCATGACCACATGCAACTAAGATTCTAGCTAGAATCAACATCATAAAACTTGTAGATATGCCACTTAAGATTTGTCCTAACGCAAATATCGCAAGTGTAACAATTAAAATAGGTTTAAATGAATATTTAGATATCGCAATCATTAATGGTAACGATAAAATCATAACTGCCCATGAATATACTGTAATCATGATTCCTGCATCTGCTTCAGAAATAGAAAATGTATTAGCGATAGAAGTTAATAAACCAATTGGCATAAATTCAGATGTATTAAAGATAAATGCTGCAATTGTCATGCCAATTAATGGTAACCATTCTTTGAGTGTTAACTTTTTCATATGTATCCCCTTTTTATATGAACGGGAAATATTATATATCTTGTCAAAATGAATTGTGCATATAAAATGTAAAAAATATTCAATATTGTAAATGAAATGTAAGATTTAAGTTTCAAAATAACACATTTTGTTATAAACTAATCATGCAAATAAGAGCATGTCATTTAAGGCATGAAGCAGGAGAGGAAAGAAATGGTTAAGGAAACTGTAGTTTTTGCATTAACATCTAGCACTGATTTAGCAGCATCTATCTGTAAGAAGTTGAATCTTCCACTTGGAAAGATTAAAGTAGAACACTTCGCAGATGGAGAAATTCTCGTGGAACCACAAGAGTCTATTCGTGGAAGATCCGTATTCATTGTGCAATCCACATGCACACCTGTTACAGAACATTTGATGGAAGTATTGATCTGTATTGATGCTTGTAAGAGAGCTTCAGCAGGAGAAATCAATGTTATTATGCCTTATTATGGTTATGCACGTCAGGACAGAAAAGCTGCTCCACGTCAACCAATCACTTCAAAGTTAGTAGCCAACTTATTAACAGTAGCTGGTGCTAATAGAGTTATCACATTTGATTTACACGCTTCACAAATTCAAGGATATTTTGATATTCCAATTGATGATTTAACATCTGTTCCTATGATTGGACGTTACTTTGTAGAAAAGCACTTCCCTAAGGATTCTGTATGTGTAGTATCTCCAGATCATGGTGGAGTTGTTCGTGCAAGAAGATTAGCTGATATCTTAGATGCACCTATCGCTATCATTGATAAGAGAAGACCAAAGCCTAACATGGTAGAAGCACAAAACGTTATTGGTGATGTTAAAGATAAGATTTGTATCGTAGTAGATGATATTTGTGATACAGCTGGTACATTGTGTGCTGGTTGCCAAATCTTAAAAGATCATGGCGCAAAAGAAGTTTATGTTGGTATTACACATGGTATCTTCTCTAGAGATGCAGTTGATAAGATTGAAAACTCAGTAATTAAGGAATTAGTTATTTCTGATACAATTCCATTTAGTGCAGAAAAAGCAGCTAAGACTAATAAGGTAACAGTATTATCTGTTGCTGATATGTTAGCTAATACAATTGACGCAATTGAAAATCATACACCAGTATCTCATGTGTATGATGATTACAAAAAAGAAGAAGCTGAATAAGCAATCAAACAAAAAAGTGAATTTATAGGGTTTCTATAGATTCACTTTTTGAATTCTAGATTTGCATAAATCTTTTCCATTCTTGTATTTGGATAATGTTTATCTATATAAGTTTCAAAGATATTAGAAGATTCTTTTCCTTGTGTTCTTTGATACCATCTATATACTGTGGAACCAGACATAAAAGAATTAAATATCATAAACACAAATAAGAAAGAAGTAAGTTTTTTTCCGATTTTATTTGGAATTTTTAAGATCCAAGTTGCCATAATCGGATAAATCGTTTTGATCCAAAGTACACCTAAGATTCCCCAAAAGATTGAATATTCTAAACAAATTCTTCCATTCAAATTATAAGGCATAGCACTGTAATCCCAGGAAGTTGAACCAAAAGCTAATTCTTGAAAGAAACTACATAAGTATTCCACAATGGATCCACTAATAAATCCACCAAAGAATGAATAAATACCGCTTCTATTTCTATACTTATATAAACTATAAGTTAATACAAGTGCCCCAAAACCATAAACTAAATTAAATGGCCCATATATCAATCCGACTCTAGATTCGTAATGTCCTCTTGTAATTAAACACCATAAAGTTTCAATGACAACACCACCAAAACATCCAATAAAAAATACCCAAAATAATTTATTGAAAGTAACACCTGCCGCAAAATGATGCGTTATCTTTTCTTCATAATCAATCTCAGCGTTTGTTGGTTTTACAGGAGTGATTCTGAATTTTTTGTTGCTTTTTCGTTCATGTTTTTCAGCTTCTTTGATACGTGTTCTGATTTCATCTGATTGATCGTGTGATTTTTTAGAAAGTCGTGCAAAAGATTCTGATGCTTGATCTAAAATATCTGCTTCTTCTAACATTGCATTCTTCAGTTTTGGCATATTTGAAATACCTTCATCTGTACCTTTTGCGAGTGCATCATATTGAGAACGTAATGTTGCACTTGTGATTTCTTCTAGATCTTTTAAATCATTACTTGTTTTTGTGTAACGATATTTCCATTTTTCATTAATATCATTTGTTTTGATTTTCTTTTTGAACATGACAAAATTATACCTTTAAGAAAACAAAGTAAAAAGAGACTTTCGTCTCTTTTGCGTCATTTGCACATTAATTCGATATGAATTAGAGTTTTACGACGTTGGAAGCTTGTGGTCCACGATCACTTTCAGTGACGTCAAATTCTACACTTGCACCTTCATCAAGTGTTTTGTAGCCATCTGATTGGATAGCAGAAAAATGAACGAATACATCCTTTCCATCTTCTGTAGTAATGAATCCATAGCCTTTTTCAGCGTTGAACCATTTAACTTTTCCTGTTGCCATTTTTTGTCTCCGTTTCTACATATCCCAATAACTAATTGTAAAGTGAATTAAAACTAGGTACCTGTATGTACTTCTAATAATAGCTATTTTTACATTAAAAATCAAGTTAAATAAAATGGGAGAACTTGTATCCCATTGACAAAGAAAACGCTTACATTTACAATCTAGTTAGTATAGAAAATGGTGTTTACGACAATAGTAAAAGAAGTGAACAAGGAAAGGGTATATTATGAAAATATTGAATTCGAAATTGTTGTCTTTATGCATTGCTATGAGTACATTTTTTTCTTTTACTCCAATTTTTGCGGGAACTGCTACTGTTTCTGGACAGGGATACAATGTCACAGCTACAGCTACATCATCCTATATTTCTTGCTCTGTAACAGGCTCAGCATCAAGTGGCTCAACAGCAACTGTATCTGGATGGGCGAAAGGTATTGACGGTAATGTTTATATTGGAGCTAGAAGTGGAAGCCCTTATGTAAGTTGGTATATTAGCGCTGTTTCTGGTTATTCTTCATGGAGCTATTGTAAAGGTGTAGGAACGTTATCTACAGGAAGAAAATTCTATACAACTGCCGCCTATGCGTAAGGGGGTTCCATGAACTATAGAAAGCTATTATTTGTTGTTTTAATTGTCACAAGCGCTTGTACTACAACTATTTCATCTTCAAATAAAAATTCATTATTGAAAGAAGATGAAGTTATTCCGCTTTCTCAAGCATCCTATATGACAAATTTGTATACAACATTTTCAGAGGATGCTTTTTATTATTTAACGAGTGGTGGTGTTCTTTTTGCTTATGATAAGAATGGCTCAAATATTGAAATTGGTTCAGTCAACTTTGCGGATGATAAAATGATTGGCTCTTCTTTGGATGGGATTGATACTTTTCGACGTTATGTTGATTTGGGAATGAATGGACAAGGTTTCTTATATTTTGATCATAAATTGATTTATGAAAGTAGATATGAAAATAATAGTGGAGAAATATTTTGTCGGTTGAATTCGATTAGTGAGACAGGAGATGATTTTCAGAATCTTTTGACATTGGATTATGAACCATCTTATTTTTCAATTCAAAAAAATAGAATTGCGATATCTGAAGTACCTAATGAAGATGGTGGCTCTATTTTGCGTATTTATGATTTAACAGGGGAAGAATTAAAAAATATTTCGATTGATAGCGGTATTTTAAATGTTATTAGTGATGGTGATTTATTCGTCATCAAAAGTAAAAAATCTTTGTATTCTGTAAATATTGACTCTTTAGAATTAACTATGTTAGAAGATGATGCGTACTATTTTTATATAGCTGATGGAAAAGCATCCTATTATACAGTAGATATGCCAGAGGATTTTGATACAACGCAAGATACAACCGGTATTAAAGTTCATTCAGGAATCAAAAAATACGATTCTAACGATGTTTTGTTTGAAATGGATGATGTATTAATAGATTATTTTGATAATAACTATATTTATACAACTACTTTAGAAGAAGAGCATACAAAATATAGAATTTATGATTGGAATGGGAATTTGTTGCATGAAATAATACCTTATGATTCTTTAGGAGAATCTAAAAATAGAGCGAATGAAGTTGCACTAAAAAAGATGGAATATAGTGCAATTGTAAAAATATGGAATCATCAAATTATTGGTAGTTATAATGGAGAATCTGATATTCAATTGTTTGCTTGTGATATTGAAAGTGGTTCTTGTAAATATTTGCGGTATTAGAGACGGATTTATTTGGTTAAATAATTTATCAAAGCGCTAAGATTGACTTTTTCTTTTCAAATGAAAGGTTTACACGTATAATAAAGGCACTGAAAAGCGATGAAGAGAAGAGTAGTTCTGAATTGGATTTTAGAGAGCAAATGGTTGGTGGAAATTTGTATTGATGAGGAATGAAGATGGACTTGGAGCTGGATATTTGAATAGGGTATCTCGGAAGAACTCCGTTAAAACATTTGAGAGTCTTTATATATTTATAAAGGAAGATAAAGGTGGTAACGCGTGCAAGACGTCCTTTCATTTGGGATGTCTTTTTCTGTTTGAGGAGGTGTAAAAATGGAAAATAAGGGACCATATTATTTAACAACAGCGATTGCGTATACATCAGGTAAACCACATATTGGTAATGTATATGAAATCGTATTAGCGGATGCAATTGTTCGCTATAAAAGACAAGTAGGCTATGATGTTCGTTTCCAAACAGGAACAGATGAACATGGTCAAAAGGTAGAAGAGAAGGCCAATAAGGCTGGTATTTCTCCAAAGGCATTTGTTGATCAAGTATCACAAGAAATTAAAGAGCAGTTTGATGTTATGAATGTTTCTTATGATAAATTCATGAGAACAACAGATCCATATCATGAAAAACAAGTTCAAAAGATCTTTAAGAAACTTTATGATCAAGGCGACATTTATAAAGGTCATTATGATGGTTTATATTGTCAAGAATGTGAAGCATTCTATACACCATCTCAGATTACAGAAGAAGGTAAGTGTCCAGTTTGTGGTGGAGAATTAAAAGAAATGCAGGAAGAAGCATATTTCTTTAAGATGAGTAAGTATGCTGATAGATTGATGCAATATATTGAAGATCATCCTCATTTTATTCAACCTGAAAGTAGAAAGAATGAAATGATTAACAATTTCTTGAAGCCAGGTCTACAAGATTTATGTGTTTCTCGTACATCATTTAAATGGGGCATTCCAGTAGACTTTGATCCAAAACATGTCGTTTATGTTTGGATTGATGCCTTAACAAACTATATTACTGGTCTAGGTTATGATGTAGATGGAAATCATGATCCATTATTTAAGAAGTATTGGCCAGCAGATTTACATTTGATTGGTAAAGATATAGTTCGTTTCCATACGATTTATTGGCCAATTATGTTGATGGCTTTAGATGTACCTCTACCTAAACAAATTTTTGGTCACCCATGGTTATTAACTGGTGATTCTAAGATGAGTAAGTCTAAAGGTAACGTTATCTATGCGGATGATTTAGTATCTCTATTTGGTACAGATGCAGTGAGATATATCATGTTACATGAAATGCCATTCGCACAAGATGGTCATATTACATATGAATTAATGGTTGAAAGAATCAACAGTGATCTTGCAAATAACTTGGGTAATTTAGTTAATAGAACATTATCTATGGAAAATAAGTATTTCAATGGTGTTGTCGCAAATCCAAACGAAGTAGAAGATGTTGATGCTGATTTGAAACAAGTTGTAACAAATACAGTGAAACTTGTAGATGAATCAATGGATACATTACATGTTGCGGATGCAATCGATCACATCTTGGATCTATTCTCTAGATGCAACAAATACATTGATGAAACAGAACCATGGAAACTCGCAAAAGATCCAGAGAAGATTGGTAGACTTGCAACTGTACTTTATAACTTATTAGAATCTGTAAGGATTGGCGCGATTCTATTAAAACCTTTCTTACCTGAAACTGCAGAAAAGATTCTTGCTTCATTGAATACAACAAAGACTAGTGAAGATGATTTAACATTTGGTCTATTAGAAAATGGAATTCAAATTACAGAAAAACCAGAAATCTTATTTGCGCGATTAAAAGAAGATGAAGTAAAAGAAAAAGTACAAGCAATTCAAGATAAAATCAAAAAAGAAGTAAAACAAGCAAAAGTAGAAAAGAAAGCTGAAGTTACAATTGATGATTTCTCAAAACTTGATCTAAGAGTTGGAAAAGTTTTATCTTGTGAAAAACATCCAGATGCAGATAAATTATTGATCTTGAAAGTAGATTTAGGTGAAGGACAACCACGTCAAATCGTTTCTGGCTTAGCAGCTTCTTATACTCCTGGTCAAATGATTGGAAAGCATATCGTTGTGATTGCCAACTTAGCACCTGCAGTGATTCGTGGAGAAGAAAGTAATGGAATGTTACTAGCTGGAAAAGAAAACGGTCAAATTGCGGTCGTTGAAGTGAATGGATTGTCTGCTGGTACAAAAATTAGCTAATTGAATCGAGACTCTTAGGAGTCTCTTTTTCATGCTATACTAGATACATGAAAAAATTCACGATTGTTGCTAGGCCTGATGAATTATCTGGTCAATTAGAAAAGAAGATTGAACATGAATTGATGAAACATGATTTCATCAGAGATGATCAAAACCCAGAAACTGTTATTGTTGTTGGTGGTGATGGTACATTTATTTATGCAGTACATCAATTCATTGATAGACTACAAGATGTATGTTTTTATGGATTGCATACTGGTACGTTAGGTTTCTATTCGGATTATCAAGATTGTGAATTAAAAGAATTCTTAGATGTTTTGATTTTAAATACAGGGCATGAAGAACAATTATCTGTTTTACGTGGTGAAGTGAATCAAAAAAGATATTATGCGTTAAATGAGATTCGTATTGAAAATGCTGCTAGAACACAAGTGATGGATGTGTATGTAAATGATGTTTTATTGGAAACGTTTCGTGGAACAGGAATGTGTGTTTGTACACAACTAGGTTCTACAGCCTATAATCGTTCTTTAGGTGGTGCAGTCATTCAAGAAGGTTTGGATTTGATTGAAATGAGTGAAATATCAGGAATACATCATAGTAAATATAGAAGTTTAGATGCACCATTTGTATTAAAGAATGATAGTGTGATTCGCTTTGTATCAGATTCTTTTGATGGAGCGTTGTTAGGCGTGGATAGTGATGTTTATCCATTAGAGAATGCTAAGGAAATTGAAATTAAAGTATGTTCAGCAAGACATATTCGTGTATTAAGAGGAAAGAACGTTTCTTATTTTGAGCGTTTAAAGACTTTATATTAGGTGTTATATGAAAAAGTGGAGAGGATTATTTGAAATCGTTAAGTTTCCAATAGAAATATTATTTGTTGCCTTTTTGATGACTGGAATTGGTAATCTTTTAACGAATAATGTTTTTGGAATTGTTTATTTAATCAACAATGATTATATAAAGATGTTTGCGGAAATCATAATGAAGATAGGACAAAGTGTAATTGTTAATTTTCCATTGTTATTTCTATTAAGAATCGTATCTAGAAAAAATGGTTCTAGTGTAACGATCATTAGTGCGTTTGTTGGTTATATTGCATTTTTATGTACAACAATGATCGTTGCTAGAACAGATATGACATCGAGTGCTTATTCATCTATTCTAGGATTAAGTTTATCGAAATCTACAATATCTACATATAGTGGTCTAACAAAATATCCGTTACAAACAGGAATGTTGGGGATTGGTGTTATAGCACTAGGTGTATTATTTGCATTTCACCAAACAAAAAAGAAGAGTGAGTATGGATTATTTTCATTTATCTCTAAAGAATCTTCTTGTGTAATCAATGTACTATTTTATTCTGTTGTTATGGGAGTTGTTTTCTCAATAGGTTGGCCATTTGTAATGGGTGCAATCGATAAACTCGTTTCCTTTATATCTGTGGATACAACAAATCCAGTAAACTTAACTTTGTATGGAATTTTAGAAGCGTTTTGTTCAACATTGAATTTAGGGACTTGGATTCGTAGTCCTTTCTGGTTTAATAGTAATGGTGGCAGTTGGATTGGTATGACTGGTGCAGTAGCTACTGGGGATGTCGCTGTATGGGCGGCACAAGTTGCTTCAGGTACGGTCAGTGGTCAAGTAGGTAGATTTATTACGCCATATTATATTTTGAATCTATTTGCGATTCCTGGCATGATATGGGGGATGTATTCTTTAGAAACAAATCCATTAAAAAAGCCTAAGATGAGAATGGTTTGTATCATTGCGACTTTAACCTCTTTCCTTTCTGGAACGTTATTACCAATGGAATTATTATTGTTGTTTTTAGCGCCGTTGTTATATGTAACACATTTAGCTTGTACAGGACTTTTATATGGTGTTTTACAAGGTTTACATTTATATTTAGGTTTTAATTCATCAGAAGTATCTACAATGACAGCTTTACCAGGTACATTACCGGAATTAATAACATATGTTTCAAACAAACAATTTCAAACAACGATTCTATTCTTAATGATCATTGGTGCAGTGATGATGTTGTTATATTTCTTTATGACTAGATTCTATTTTGAAAGTGTTGCGATTGATTTGTTTAGAACAGGTGATAAAGAACGATTGATTAAAGGTGTATTAAAAGCTTTAGGTAATTTAGAAAATATAAAAGCGATGGAATCTGATTGTTTCTGTTTATCTGTCGCAATTTATGATTCGGATAAGATTGATATTTCAAGATTAAAGAAATTAGGCGCAAGTAAAGTTGTAGAAACGAATACGGGCTATGATATTTATCTTGGATCAACAAGTACGATTGTACGAAAAGGTATTGAGAAAGAAAAAAGAGAAGATTAAAAAAGCAGATGTGTAGTGAAGCATCTGCTCTTTTTTATGAAATGAAAGTGTTATAATAATCCCATTATGACAAAAGAAAAAACATATTCACCAATGATGCAACAATATCTCAAAGTGAAAGAAAACTATCCTGATACGTTAGTGTTCTATCGAATCGGAGATTTCTATGAGATGTTTTTTGAAGATGCAAAGATTGCATCCAAAGAATTAGATTTAGTATTAACAGGAAAAAATGCTGGTGTTGAAGAGAGAATTCCAATGTGTGGTGTTCCTCATCATGCGGTATCTTCTTATATTCAAAGATTAGTGATTCGTGGTTATAAGATTGCAATCGTAGAACAGGTTCAAGATCCTAAGGAAGCAAAAGGAATCGTACAAAGAGATGTTATTCGTGTGATTACACCTGGTACAGTAATGGATGAAATTACAGATGAAAAGTCATCTGTTTATTTGGCTGCAATTACGGATTATTCGTATGGATATTCTATTGCGTTTGTTGAAGTATCTACAGGAGAGAATTATGTTGAGAATTGTGAACATAAGGATTCTGTTTTGTTACAATTGATTTTAAAAAATAACGCAAGAGAGATTGTAGTTCATAAGGATTTTAGAGAAAAAATCATCAAACAATTACGAAATATGCAAGTAACGATTTCTTATTGTGAAGATGATTCAATTGAAGAACAATATGCACCATTATGTGAAAATATCACAAAGGATTATGATAGAAGGTCCTATGGTTTGATGTTGCATTACTTGGAAGAAACACAAAAACATATTTTATCGCATTTGCAACCATGTACTGTGGAAACAGAAAGTGCATCTTTGTATATGGATTATTCCACAAGAATGAATTTAGAACTCACAAAACCTTTACATGAAAATGGAAAGGCTATTACTCTATGGTCATTCTTGGATGTGTGTAGAAGTGCAATGGGTTCTCGTCAATTAAGAAAATGGATTGAAAAACCACTTATTGATCAAGATGCGATAGAGAAGCGATACGCAAAAACAGAATGGTTGATGAAGAATTTCATGCAGAGAACATCTATTCGTGATTCTTTATATAACATTTATGATTTACAACGATTGATTGCTAGATGTGCATTGAATACGGCAAATGCTGTAGATACTTTAAGATTATCCAAAACATTGGGTGAAGTTCCAAATATCTTAGGTCATATCAATTGTGAAGAATTTAAAGAGTATCAAAATGTAGATCCACTTACAAAATTATATAATCAATTAAAAAATGCATTTGTAGAGAATCCGCCAGTAACACTAAATGATGGTGGTATCTTTGTGGATGGATATAATGCCGAGTTAGATGAAGCACGTTCTATTCAAAGAGGCGGAAAAGATTTTATTTCTACTTTAGAAGCACAAGAAAAAGAAAGAACGGGAATTAAAACATTAAAGGTTGGCTACAATAAAGTGATTGGATATTTTATTGAAATATCGAAAGCTGCCGCAAAAGAAGTAAAACCTGAATGGGGATATATTCGTAAACAAACACTCACAAATAATGAGAGATTTATTTCTCCAGAATTAAAAGAAAAAGAAGATATGATTCTTCATGCGGAAGAAAATGCAATCCGAATTGAAAAAGAATTATTTAATCAATTGTTAGAAGAAATCAAACAATATTTACCACAATTACAAAAACTCGCAAAAGCTTTAGCGGAAATTGATTGTTATTGTGCATTGGCAGAAGTGTCTAGTAAATATCATTATGTAAGACCTACATTTACAGAAGATGCATTAGATATCCAAGGTGGAAAACATCCAATCTTAGATGAAATGATGAAGAATCCAAGATATGTCGCAAATGATGTGAAGATGGATCAAGATAATAGTATTCTATTGATTACAGGTCCTAACATGGGTGGTAAATCGACGTATATGCGTCAAACAGCTTTGATTATTGTGATGGCGCAAATTGGTTGCTTTGTTCCATGTAAATCATGTTCAATGCCAGTGTTTGATAAAATCTTTACACGTATTGGAGCGAGTGATGATATCTTGAGTGGCCAATCTACTTTTATGGTGGAAATGACAGAAGCAAATCGTGCATTACAAGAGGCAACGGATAAATCTTTGATTTTGTTTGATGAAATTGGTAGAGGTACTTCTACATATGATGGTATGGCTTTAGCGCAAAGTATGATTGAATATATTGCGACATGCTTGCATGCGAAAACAATGTTTTCTACACACTATCATGAATTGACGATGTTAACAGATAATGTTCCATGTGTTAGAAATGTACATGTAGTTGTAAAAGAAGACAATGAAGAAGTAACTTTCTTATATAAGATCAAAGATGGACCTGCAGGCCAATCTTATGGTATCAATGTCGCTAGACTAGCAGGATTACCAGAAAGTGTATTAACTCGTGCGAAAGAATTACAAAAAGAACTGGAAAGTAAAAAGCGTATCGTCCAACAAAATTTCCAACTTGTAGAAATGAAAAAAGAAGATAAACAAGCAGATGCGATTCATGAAATGTTACAGTCAATTGATATCGATGATATGTCGCCAAGAGATGCATGGGTTATGTTAAATGATTTATGCGAAGAGGAAAAGAAAAATGGAAAACAATAAATTAGTAATTCGTGGTGCGCGAGAAAATAATTTAAAAAATATTTCCTTGGAAATACCGAAGAATTCTCTTGTTGTAATGACGGGATTATCCGGTAGCGGTAAGACTTCTCTTGCGTTTGATACGATCTATGCTGAAGGACAAAGAAGATATGTAGAATCTTTATCTGCTTACGCTAGACAATTTTTGGGTGGCGTAGAAAAACCGGATGTTGAATCTATTGAAGGTCTTTCTCCAGCAATTTCGATTGATCAAAAAACAACTTCTAACAATCCACGTTCAACTGTTGGTACAGTTACAGAAATCTATGACTATTTAAGATTGTTGTACGCAAGATGTGGTACACCATATTGTCCTAATCATAACATCCCAATTACTGGTCAAACGATTACAGAAATGGTTGATACAGTGATGGCTTTTGAAGATCGTGCACGTCTAACGATTCTTGCACCAATTGCGAGAAATAAAAAAGGAACTTTTAAAGATTCTTTCACAAAATTATTGAAAGAAGGATATATTCGTGTTCGCGTAGATGGAGAAATCAAACTATTAGAAGATGATATTGAACTAGAAAAAAACCAAAGACATGATTTAGATGTTGTGATTGATCGTATTATTAAGAATGAAGATTCTAGAAGTAGAATTCATGATTCTATTGAAACAGCATTAAAACTAGGTGAAGGAAAAGTGTTGGTTTTAAATGGAGAAGAAGAAAAATTATTTTCTGAGAATTATAGTTGTCCAATTTGTGGGTTTTCTGTAGGAAACTTAGAACCAAGATTGTTTTCTTTTAATGCACCACTTGGTGCGTGTGATGTGTGTCATGGCTTAGGAATCACTGAAGAAGTAGATTTTTCTAACTTGATTCCAGATGATTCTTTATCAATTCGTGAAGGTGGTATTCGTTATTATAAGAATATTGTGGATACAGATAATATTGAATGGCAAACATTCACAGTTTTATGTAGAGCTTATAAAATTAGTTTAGATAAACCAATTTCAACATTCACAAAGAAACAATTAGATATTATTCTACATGGTTCTGATAAACCAATTAAATATACAATCATTTCATCTGGTGGAAATCGTTATGATAAGAATGATTATATTGAAGGTGTAAAGGATATGATTGAAAGAAGATATGTGGAGACCACATCTTCTTGGCATAAAGAATGGTATCATTCCTATATGGTAGAAAGTCCTTGCCCAAAATGTGCAGGAAAAAGATTGAATGAACAAGCTTTATCTGTACGAGTTGGTGATAAGAATATTGCGCAATTTACAAATATGTCAGTTCTTGAAGCAAATCAATGGATGCAAGAATTGAAATTGGACACAGAAAAAACAAAGATTGCGGAAATGGTTCTCAAAGAAATTGGATCAAGACTAAAGTTTTTAAGTGATGTTGGATTGAATTATTTAACGTTAGATCGACTAGCGGGAACACTATCAGGTGGAGAATCACAACGTATTCGATTGGCAACACAAATTGGTTCACAATTGTCTGGTGTTTTATATGTCATGGATGAACCAAGTATCGGTTTACATCAAAGAGATAATTCTAAACTGATTCAAACAATGAAAAAGATGAGAGATCTTGGAAATTCTTTGATTGTTGTGGAACATGATGAAGAAACAATGATGGCTGCAGATTGGATCGTAGATATTGGCCCTGGTGCAGGCATCCATGGTGGGGAAGTGATGGCTTCTGGTACGCCTGAACAAGTTAAACTAGTTGAACAATCCATTACAGGACAATATTTATCTGGTAGAAAATTAATTCCAGTTCCTGAGAAAAGAAGAAAAGGAAATGGGAATACAATTGAAATCAAAGGTGTAGAAGAACATAATCTTAAGAAAATCAATGTGAAAATCCCATTAGGGAAATTTGTTGTTGTGACAGGTGTAAGTGGTTCAGGGAAATCAACACTGGTCAATGATGTATTTATGAAAGCTGTTCTTTTGAATTTAGGTAGACAAAGAATCAAGCCTGGAAAATATAAATCCATCAAGGGGTTAGAGAATATTGATAAACTCGTACAAATCGACCAACAACCAATTGGAAGAACACCAAGAAGTAATCCGGCAACATATACAGGTGTATTTGATGATATTCGTGATGTCTTTTCTAAGACACCTGAGGCAAGATTGCGCGGGTATGATAAAGGCAGATTTTCCTTTAATACAAAAGGTGGAAGATGTGAAGCTTGCCAAGGGGATGGTGTAAAAGTCATTCGTATGAATTTCTTGCCTGATGTTTATGTACCTTGTGAAGTGTGTCATGGACAGAGATATAACGAAGAAACATTACAATGTACCTACAAAGGAAAGAACATTTATGATGTTTTAGAGATGTCTGTAGAAGAAGCGTTGTTATTTTTTGCGAATCATCCAAAGATCAAAAAGAAATTACAAACTTTATATGATGTTGGTTTAGGTTACATGAAACTTGGACAATCTTCTACGACTTTATCCGGTGGCGAAGCACAACGTGTCAAACTTGCAAGTGAATTACAAAAACCAGCAACAGGGAAAACAGTTTATATTTTAGATGAACCTACTACAGGCTTACATACAGATGATGTAAAACGATTGATTTCTGTTTTACAACGAATCGTTGATAATGGAGACTCTGTTGTTGTAATTGAACATAATTTGGATGTCATTAAATGCGCAGATTGGATCATTGATCTTGGTCCTGAAGGAGGCGATGGTGGTGGAACTGTTGTCGCAACAGGTACACCAGAACAAGTTTCTAAAGTACAAGAATCCTGGACAGGCCAATATTTGAAAACTGCATTGGAATGGACAAAACAACACCAAGTAGAGAAGTGATTTTCTCTACTTTTTGTCTATGTTATAATGTACGCAATCGGAGGTTTTTGATATGGCCGAAAATATGTACGAAAAAAAGGTAACAATTCGTGAATTGGTAGATTTTTTTAAGTTTGAAAGATTGACAGGTGATGAAAAATCTTTAGATCGTTGGACGGTCGTACCAGACGTTAATCGTCCGGGTTTTGAACTATGTGGATTCTATAAAATGGCAGAACCACGCAGAATTGTGATTCTTGGAAACAAAGAATCTGAATTCATTCATACAATGTCAGAAGCAGATCAAAGAACGCGTTTTCCACTTATTACAGATGGATTAACACCTGCATTGATCATTTCAAAAAATAATGAACTTCCTCCAATCTTAAAAGAGATTGCAGAGGAAACAAATTTCCCTGTTTTAAGAACAAATATGGAAACATATCGTTTGATGGCAGATATTATTACATATTTAGATGAAAAATTAGCACCAGAAGATACGATGAGTGGAACATTAATGAGTATTCGTGGTGTTGGTGTTTTACTGACTGGTGAATCTGGAATGGGTAAGAGTGAAACAGCATTGGAATTGATTCGTCAAGGTAATGTTTTGATTTCGGATGATAGAGTTGATGTAATGCATATTCATAATCATATCTTAGGACACGCACCTGAAATTATTAAAGGACTTCTAGAAATTAGGGGTATTGGTATCATTGATGTTGAAAAGATGTTTGGTGCAATGTCAATTTCGGATTCAGAAAATGTGGATTTGGTTATTAAACTTGTTCCATTTGAAGCAGAAGCAGATTACAATCGATTGGGTGATGAAACAATGCGCTATACAAGAATCTTAAATGTTCTTGTGCCAACGATCATATTGCCAGTGTCTGCTGGTAGAAATACTGCTGCGTTAATTGAATCTGCGGTTTCTAACTTCAGATTGAGTGAAGCAGGATTTAATAGCGCTGACGAAGTAAGAGAGAGATTTAATGATTTTATGAACAAAGCTAACGAAAGGAATGGTAAGGCATGATTTGGTTCCCTGATTTAGCCACAATTGTAGCAGTAGGGGGAATTACAATTAAGTGGTATGCTGTAACTTTAGTTTTGGGATGTATTTTGGGTTACTTGTATTTATCACAAGTTATGAAATTACATGGCTATAAACAAGCAGTGTCAGATGATCTACTGGTTTTGATATTAATTAGTACGATCGTTGGTGGTAGATTCTTTTGGGTGTTAGAAAATTTAAAAAACTATACGATGTATGCGTGGTATATCTTCGCTATTGGGGATGGTGGAATTGATATATTAGGATCGTTATTCTGTATTAGTTGCGTGATGCTTGCGTATGGAAAAAAACATCATTTATCTTTCCGTAGAACGATGGATATTATTTCTACCGCAATGTTGATTACTTTAATTATTGCGCGTGTTGGTAGAGCGTTAGAATTATCTACAGTATGGTATTGTGTCGCAATCAATATTTTTGAATTTTTGATTATCTATTATGTTATGAGAAGTTATTCTCCAAATCGTAAAAGAGGTGATGCATTTTCTGTGATGTTGATGTTAACGGGATTTGATCGATTAGCAGCGATGGTTTTCCATTGGGATCCTCTTGCGGTAAACAATCTTGGTTTATGTATTGTTGCGGAAGTAATTGGTGTTGTTCTTTGGACATACTCTCGCTTCTTCGACAAAAGAAAACCTGTTATATTATTTGACTTTGATGGAACAATTATGGATAGTGAACAAATGATCGTTGGTTGTTTTGCATATCTTTTTCAAAAATATGGAAATATCAAAGATTTCACAGAAGATGTTCAACAAGAAGTATTTGGACCACCTTTACGAGATGAATTGAAAAAACTATTTCCAGATCAAGATACAGATCTGTTAATGAAAGACTATACAGAGTTTCAAAAGTCATTACCTGGTAGACACCTAGTTTCAACATTACCACATGTTGTAGATGTATTAAAAGAATTGAAGAAACAAGGTTATGTTACTGCTATTGTAACTTCTAGATTATCTGAAAGTTGCGAAACATGGGTAGAAGATCTAGAAATAGAAGATTATTTTGATTTGATTGTTGGTACAGAAAGATATCGTCACGCAAAACCTAGACCTGATGGCATTATTGAAGCATGTGAAATGTTGAATACAGGGCATGATAGTGTTGTGTATATTGGCGATAATGTTTCGGATGTGCAATCTGGAAAGAATGCGGGTGTATATACAATTGCGTTTATTACAAATGCGGAAAAAGAAGAGAAAGTCAAAGCGGAAAAACCAAACGCTACAATTTATGATATTACGGAATTGTTGACGATTTTAAAAGAAAAACATGATTGGAGTAATGATTTAATTTAGTTTTGAAGTCCTAGTAAAATACTAGGATTTTTTTAAAAGGTGAAAGATAGCGCTAAATGATTTAAAATAATGTTAAGAAACTTGGAGGCGCATCGAATGGAAAAGAATAAAAGAGTTGTACTTGTATCAGGGATGAGTGGCGCTGGAAAAAGTGTTGCGACAAGATGTTTAGAAGATATGGGATATCATGTGATTGATAATTTTCCTGTTCAATTAGTTTCTTTGTTAGTGGATATGATAGAAACAAGTATCGATCCTAGATATAGTTATATTGCGTTGTCTACTTCAGCACAAGACTTTGCGGATTTCTTAAGATTATTAAAAGGCCAAAATTTTGAAGTGCAAGTTTTATTTTTAGATGCAAATGATTCTGTTTTATTACATCGTTATAAAAGTACAAGAAGAACACATCCATTATTATTAAGTAATACATGTAATACATTGGATGAAGCAATTGCGGTTGAAAGACAGATGTTCTCAAAGAATATGAATCATTCTTTTGTGATGATTGATACATCTTTTTTGTCAGATAAAGAATTTAAAAAGAGAATTGCTTCTTACTTTTCCAAAGAACAAGTCCCAGCATTTTCTATATCTTTTGAATCATTTGGATATAAATATGGTGTACCAATGGATGCAGACCTTATGATTGATGTTCGTTTTCTACCAAATCCATTTTGGGAGATTTCTTTAAGGCCATACAACGGAAATGATAAATGTGTTTATGACTATGTGATGGAAAAAGATCAAACAAAAGAATTCTTAGAAAAACTAACAACTTTCATGGATTATGCATTGGAACAATACGCTAATGAAGGAAAAAATCATTTTACTGTAGCTATTGGATGTACAGGAGGACAACATCGTTCCGTAGCTATTACAAATTGGTTGTTTGATCACTATAGTAAAAAATATAGATGTTATAAGCAGCATCGAGAAGAAAAGGAATGGATGCGTGATGAAGAATAAGAAGAAAGTAGTTGTCATTGGTGGAGGTCATGGTCAATCGACGATTTGTCGTGGAATTAAGAATATAGATGATTTAGATATTAGTGCTATTGTAACTGTGGCGGATGATGGTGGATCAACAGGTAGATTACGTAAGAAATTTCATATTCCAGCCATGGGGGATATTCGTAATGTCATGATATCTTTAAGTGCGAATGATGATTTGATGACAGATTTGATGGATTATCGTTTTGATGATCCAGATGGTACTGAAGAAGATATTGCTGGGCATAATTTAGGGAATTTAATATTAACAGCTTTAACACAAAGTTGTGGTTCCTTCCTAGAAGCAGTACAAAAAGTACAAAGTATTTTAAATGTAAAAGGGAAGATCATTCCCGCTACAACACAAGTCATTACGTTATATGCACAAATGGAAGATGGAGTCATTGTGCGCGGTGAAGCAAACATTCCAGATGTAAATAATCGAATTCGTAAAGTGTTTTATGAAACGTATGTTCGTGCAGAACAAGAAGCTATACAAGCAATTGAAGAAGCGGATTTAATTATTTATGGAATTGGTTCAGTATATACAAGTATTCTTCCAAATGTTATTATTCCTGATATTTGTTCTGCTTTAAAGCGTGCAAAGGGAAAGAAAGTATATTTTTGTAATGTAATGAGTCAGCCAGGAGAAACGGATGACTATAGCGTAGAAGATCATGTAGATGCGTTGTTGAGACATGGTGCACCAGTGGATGAAGTTGTTGTAGCCAATGATCCAATCCCTGAAGAAAGTATCAAAGCATACGCTGCTCAAAGCAGTACAGTTGTAAAAATAAAGGATTCTAAACATCCGTATAAAATATTAGAAGAATCTTTGTTGTATTTTGATGGGCATTTGATTCGTCATGATCCATTAAAAATAGAAAAAGTAGTTCAAAAATTATTAGGAGAATAAGAGTGTCATTTTCATCTAACGTTAAACAAGAAGTTTCACAAAAAATCA
>CAVLCI010000030.1:0-19589 GCA_963661415.1 Bifidobacteriaceae bacterium
AGTAAAATCTGTAAACAGAAAAGAGAGGAAGATACTTATGTCATTTCAAGAAGATTTAAATGATGCGAGAAAAGAAGGTATTGAAGAAGGTAAAGCTTCAGGTTTTATTGAAGGTAAATCCTCAGGATTAATTGAAGGCAAAAAAAGCGCTCAAATCGACAATGCGAAAACTATGATTGAAGAAAACTTCAATGATGAAATGATCTCAAAAATCACAAAACTTTCTTTAGAAGAAATACAAGAATTAAGGAATTCTTTCGTTCATTAACAAAAAAGCTGTAGATAGTTAACTATTTACAGCTTTTATTAATCTAATTGCTTGTTCTGCGGTATCTTTTACATTTTGATAAGCATTTTTCTTTTCCATTGCTTCTTGTAAAGTTGTTACTTTTCTTAGAACTGGAAAATATGCATCAATTCCGCATTCATTACACGCATATGCATTTTCTACACTTCCCGCAAAAGCAATGACAGGAACCCCATATTTCTTTGCGTATTTTGCCACACCAACTGGTGCTTTTCCCATGGAGGTTTGATGATCCATCTTACCTTCTCCTGTAATCACCAAATTGGCATCTTGAATCATTTCTTCAAACTTTAATTTCTCTAAAACAATATCAATGCCACTTTTCACTTCAGAATTCAAAAAAGTATAAAAGGCAAATCCCATCCCTCCTGCAGCTCCACTTCCTGCGAGTGATTCATTGGCATTTGGAAAATATTTTTTTGTGATATTTGCGTAATGTTGCATCCATTTATCCATGTTTTCAATCATTTCTAAAGTAGCACCCTTTTGCGGGCCATAAATAAATGAAGCACCATTTTCTCCACAGAGTGGATTATTTACGTCTGATGCAATATAAAAATTACATTCTTTTAATCTTGGATCTACTTTTTTTGTATCGATTTTCTCAATCTCTTTTAAACCAATCGCACCAGGTTCTACTTCCTCTCCTTGTTTGTCTAAGAATTGAAAACCTAAAGCTTGTAACATTCCTACACCACCATCATTTGTTGCGGAACCTCCAATGCCAACAATAAATGATCTACAACCTTGTTCAATTGCATCTAGAATCATTTCTCCAACACCAAATGTTGTTGTATGATATGGATTTCTTTCTGCTTCTTTCAACAAAGGAAGACCAGAAGCCGCACTCATTTCTATGATTGCAAGATTATCAACGATGCCATAGGTACTATCAACTTTTTTACCAATTGGACCACAAACAGAAATACATCGTTTCTTTCCATGCATTCCTTCTACCAATGCATCAACCGTTCCTTCTCCACCATCTGCCAAAGGAACAATATCTACTTGAATTGTTGAATCTACTTTTTGAATTCCTTCTTTAACAGCGGTTGAAACTTCTATCGATGATAAACTTCCTTTAAACGAATCAATTGCACAAACGATTTTCATTGTACGACCTGTACCAGTTTTTTCACAAGTTGTTCATCCACCACATCATAATCATTTTCATTTGGGGAATTTAAATATGCATACGTCACTGTTTCAGAAGATGTTGTAGGATCTGTTTGATAGTTTTTACAAGAAGAATGTACTTGAAATACACCTGTTTGTTCAATGATTTCTTTCGCATTTCCTGCATTAATTCCTGATCCTGGTAAGATTTCAATTTTCTCACCATATTGTGCTTGTAGTTGTTGAATCAGTTTCATTCCATCAAAAGCTTTTGCCTGTTGTCCACTTGTTAGAACACGATCCACCCCTAGATCCGTTAATATATCCATGGATAAAAATGGATCTGGAGTTACATCAAACGCTCTATGAAAAACAGCTTCTTTTCCATAGGAATGAATAAAATCAATCATCTTTTCTACATATGGCATACAAATATTTCCATCTTCTTGTAGAAAACCAAACGCAATTCCATCTGCACCATTTTCCAACAATATTTCAGCATCTTCTATCATCGTTTCAAATTCACTTTGACTATAACAAAATCCCGCAGCACGAGGACGATCCATACAAATCACTTTTAAATCTGTATCACGTTTCACTCTCTTTAATGTCGCAAGTGTTGGTGTTAAACCACCTACACTTAACGCACTATTCAATTCCACTCTTTTTGCGCCACCATGAAATGCCGCAATACAATCTTCATAACTACCACAACAAACTTCTACGATCTTTTCCATTCTTTTCTCACTTTCTAACAAGAGGTGCTGTTCTTGTTTGCATATAATCATCTAACCATTGTTGAGATGCAACTTCAAATGTCATTTTTCCATTTTCATCTTTCTTAGCTAAATATACGATTGCTGAATGTTTTTCATTAACGACAACAAATGAAAAACCATCAATATTTGTCGCACAACCCCATTCACCTTTACAATTCATAGCGATTAAAGACATGTCACCTGCTTTTCCTCTACGCTTTTTTAATTCTTCATCAAATTCATGAACAGCTGTTTCACAAGCAACTTGTGGATGCATTCCTTCTTTCATGCGTCGTACAATTTCATAGCTGACACATCCTTTTATCACATCTTCGCCTAATCCAGTCGCACTGGCTCCACCAATCGAAGAATCCACATAGAAACCTGCTCCACAAACTGGAGAATCTCCTAATCTGCCTGGATGTTTCATAAATAATCCAGATGTACTTGTAGCACTTGCCATATGTCCACCTTCATCTAAAGCAATCATACATACCGTATCATGGCCACTATATGGTTTGATTTCTTGTTGTAATTCTTTTAAACGATTTTCATAATGAATTTGTGCACGATCACTTAACATATTCTTTCTTACAAAACCATGTTCTTTCGCATATTGTTCTGCACCACTTCCAACCAAAAAATTATTTACATCATATTTCATTAAAGAACGCGCTATTGAAACTGGATTTGCATAATCTTTCACTGCACCAACTGCACCGAACTCTAATGTATCACCATCCATAAACGATGCATCTAATTCTACGATACCTTCTTTATTTGGAAGCCCACCATATCCAACACTTTTATAATATTCAAAGTCTTCAACATCTTTCACTGCTTCTTCTAAAGCATCTTGACAATTTCCATGATTTTTTAATATTTCATTTCCTTTTTGAACACCTTCTAAAGCCATTCTCCAAGTCGCAATCATTCCATACATATTAGAATCTCCTTTTGTTGTATATATCATTTCTCACAACAAATTGATTGTCAATCATTCCTTTTCAGAATACAATTTCATGCAGAGGTAATAAAATGGAAATGAATCAATACGCAAAAGAAATCTGTGATCAATTGCATCATTTAACTGCAATTGCTTCACCAAGTGGCTATACATCAAAAGCCGCACAATATGTAAAAGAAACACTAGAAGCACTCGGATATGAGCCACGTATCACAAGAAAAGGAAATGTAGAATGTACATTAGGTGGACAAGGAAATCCTCTTGTATTGGCTGCTCACATTGATACATTAGGTGCAATGGTTCGTAGCATTAAATCAAACGGAAGATTAAAACCTACAACGCTTGGCGGTCACCAATGGTCTACTGCAGATGGTGAAAACTGCATGGTATTCACAAGAAGCGGAAAGATGTATACAGGTGTTGTTTTAAACAAAGAACCTAGTGCACATGTTGCAGACAAGAAGGTCGAAACACTTGAAGCGAACATGGAAATTCTTTTAGATGAAAATGTTTCTTCTAAAGAAGAGGTAGAAAAACTAGGCATTGAAACAGGTGATATTATCGCAATGGATCCTAAGACAACTGTTACAGAAAGTGGTTATATCAAATCTCGTTTCTTAGACGATAAACTATCTGCCGCAATCTTAATCGTTTTAGCGAAATGGGTCAAAGAAGAAAAAATCACACTCAATCGTAAAGTAACGATCATCTTAACATGTTTAGAAGAAGTTGGATTTGGTGGAAGTAATGTACCAAGTGATACAGAAGACATGTTATCTGTTGATATGGGATGTGTTGGAGATGATTTAGGCTGTACAGAAAGAATGGTATCTATTTGTGCCAAGGATTCTGGAGGTCCATACAATTATGATCTGATTACTGAATTACATTCTATTTGTAAGCAATACAATATTGATTACGCAATTGATGTATATCCACATTATGGAAGTGATGTAGAAACAACTTTAAGAGCTGGATATGATATTCGTCATGGTTTGATTGGTCCAGGTGTATATGCTTCTCATAACTATGAAAGAAGTCATGTCGATGGTGCTATGAATACATTTACATTATTACAACATTACATTACAAAGTGATACAAAAACGATGTCAGTGACATCGTTTTTTGATTCTTATTTCATTTTTCTTTGAAAAAATTTCACTAATTCAACAATTGGAATGACCGCAATCGCTAATACTAACGCTATCGAATATTCTATCCATCCAATTGAAGTGAATCCAAATGCATTCGCCAAGAATGGAATTTCCAATACCGCAGTTGTCAGCAAAAGAGAACCAATCATCGCAAACCACAAAACTTTATTTTGTTTCTTTAAACCAAATACAGATTTTCTTTGTGAACGTAAATTAAAGGAATGAAAGATTTCACACATCGACATTGTTAAAAAAGCCATTGTCATACCATGCTGAGAAATTCCATGTGGAATTGCGAAATGTCCTACTTCAAAAGAGTTTCCTAAAATATAAGAGAAAATCGTTAAGGCTGTGACTAAAACACCTTGATAAATGATATCGCCTAACATGCCACCCGCAAAAATACCATCTTTAGAATCTCTAGGTGGACGATTCATAATATCACTTTCTGCCTCTTCTAAACCTAAGGCAAGCGCTGGGAAGCAATCCGTTACAAGATTGATAAATAGTAAATGTACTGGATTTAAAAGTGTAAATCCCATGAGTGTAGCACTAAATACCCCTAGTACTTCACTCATATTCGAAGCTAATAGAAATTGGATTGCCTTACGGATATTATCATAAATTCTACGACCTTCTCCAACCGCAGAAACAATCGTCGCAAAATTATCATCCGCTAATACCATGTCCGCTACATTCTTTGTGACATCTGTACCTGTAATTCCCATACCAATACCAATATCACTTGTTTTAATGGATGGAGCGTCATTTACGCCATCTCCTGTCATGGCAGTAATCGCACCTCGTGCTTTCCACGCACTCACGATACGTGTTTTATGTTCTGGTTGTACACGTGCATATACACGATATTTCACAACAGATTCTTTTAATTCTTCATCGGATATCAAATCCAATTCTGCTCCTGTAATTGCTTGTGAAGAATCTTTGATAATCTCTAATTCTTTCGCAATCGCAACTGCAGTATCTTTATGATCACCTGTAATCATCACGACGTTAATTCCCGCATGACGACACTGTTCAATCGCATCCTTCACTTCATCACGAACCGGATCGATCATTCCTGTTAAACCGATAAAAGTTAAATCGTGTTCTAGATATTCCGGGTTGTTTTGTTGGGGTTTTTCAGACCAATTACGTTTCGCACAAGCTAAAACACGAAGTGCCTTATCAGCCATCTTTTTATTTACCGCAATGATTTCTTGGCGTTTTTCTTCCGTCATTGTTTTCACAATGCCATCTTCTAAATATTGTGTACAACAAGAAAGTACTACATCCGGTCCACCTTTTGTATATTGTATATATCCATCATTCAAGGCATGAATCGTAGACATCATTTTTCTACCTGAATCAAATGGTGCTTCATCTACACGTGGTGTTGTTGTTTCTAATGCATCCTTTTTTAAACCAATACTGCACGCAAAGTTAACAAGTGCACATTCTGTTGGTTCCCCTTCTGCTTGATCATTTTCATTGAGATTTGCATCACTACAAAGTGCCATGGTTGTTGCGACCATTTCTTTCGGTCCATAACAATCTACAACTGTCATTTTATTTTGTGTCAATGTTCCTGTTTTATCAGAACAAATCACTTGTGTACAACCCAATGTTTCAACTGCAGTCAAACGACGAATCACCGCATTACGCTGTGACATTTTTGTAACACCAATGGAAAGTACAACCGTAACAACTGTCGCTAGTCCTTCTGGAATTGCCGCAACTGCTAAGGATACTGCCACCATAAATGTTTTCAAAATCACTTCCAAGTGAAAGTCACCTTCCATCAACAAATTGAATACAAAAATAAACACACAAATTCCAAGTACCATTTTACTCAACATCACACCAAGTTCATCCAACTTCTTTTGTAAAGGTGTTTGTTCTTCTTTTGTTTGTGTTAAAGCACCGGCAATCTTTCCCATTTCTGTATCCATACCTGTTTGTGTAATAACGATCTTACCTCTACCATACACAACCGTGGAACCCATATAACACATGTTTTTACGATCACCAAGTGGAATATTTTCTTGTCCATCTTTTAACCCAAGTACATCAATGATCTTATTAACTGGAACAGACTCGCCAGTTAATGCAGCTTCTTCAATCTTCAAAGATGCATTTTCTATGATTCTTCCATCTGCCGCAACAGAGTCGCCTGCTTCCAGTAAAACAACATCTCCTACAACGACTTCATCCGCATGAATCACTTGCATCTTTCCATCTCGCATAACTTTACAAGTCGCTGCTGTCATTGTTTGAAGTGCTTCAATTGCTTCTTCAGCTTTACTTTCTTGAATTACACCTAATATCGCATTTAATAACACCACAACCAAAATGATGATAACTTCTGCCCATTCACTTTCTCCAGCCAACATACCAGTTATCGCACTGACTGCCGCAGCCATCAACAAAATAATCAACATTGGATCTTTCAATTGTGTGAAAAAACGTTGTAATAAAGTTTGTTTTTCTTCTTCTTTCAATTTGTTTTTTCCATTTTTTAGAAGACGTTGATTCGCTTCTTCGCTCGATAAACCATCCTTGTTTGAATCAACTTGTTTCAACACTGCTTCATAATCTTCAAGATAAACTTTTGTCATACAACCTCCTTATCAAAAACAAAAGCCCATGATATACATGAGCTAAAAATTGAATATTCATAATCCTCATGTATAACATCGTTTATACATGAGTCTCACTCTTTAAGATAAACCAGACGGGTTCGTCGAGATTGTTGGCTTACCACGCAATGCGCAAGTTACTCCCTCAGTGCAATGATTATAGCACATCCTTCTTACAATGATGAACAAAATCTTGAAACAAAGGCATCATTACATCACTTGTTCTAACAAAACCTTCTGGATGCCATTGTACACCTACCATATATGGATACGTTGGATCTTCGATTGCCTCTATCACACCATCCTCTGCATACGCACTCACTTGAAAATTATTTGCTACATCTTTTAAAGCTTGATGATGAAAAGAATTCACATCCAGTTTTTTACCAAACAATTTTTCAAGATAGCTACCTTCTACAATATTCACAAAATGAGATGGATATCCTCTATCTTCTGTTTGATTATGTAAATATGTTTGTTCTTTTCGGTAAGAAAGATCTTGCCATAATGTTCCACCATGAAAAACATTTAAAATTTGAACACCTCTACAAATACCTAAGATTGGCATTTGTTTTTCTTTACAAATAGAAATCATATGACACTCCCATTTGTCATATTGAATATTTGTCGCACCTAAATGTGTCAAAGGATTTTCATGATACATCATAGGATTTACATCAATTCCTCCAGGTATCAATAATCCATCTATTTTATCTGCATATTCTTGTAATAAATTTTGATCATCAATTTGTGGAATGATAATTGGAATTCCACCTGCTTGATAAATGGAATCTGTATAATTACAACTAATTTGATTAAATGGATTCTTTTCAAATGTATATGGTGGATGTGCTAATATTCCGATGATTGGTTTCATATCATTTTCCTCACTTTTTTCTAGTATACTCTTGCGTCAAAATACATCAATAGATATGATATTTCCATGGATGATTTATGTAAAAAATACTTTAAACAAGCATACGATTTATTAGCGAATTGGATGCCTCGTTCTTATGATGAATTTTTATTTCGTTATCAAAACTTCCCAGAAGAATGTTTTGTAGAAGAAATCAACGGTTATTATTACTTAATATTTGTATTTCCGATTATTTATACACAAGATGAAGTACTTCTAGAACAAGGTATTACATTAGTATTTGATCAAGATCAAATCATTGCGGACAATTCTTTTTTTCATGGTTTAATGGATGACATCATGAACAACAAAAATGTATATGACGCTATCACAACAGATTCTGATTGGTCTTACTTACAATACTATACACTTTGTCAAATGATGTTTCCGGATGTTCCTTATCCATTTTGTGAAAGTCACCAACAACAAACTTTCTTCGGTGAAACTTGTTTCTTCAAAAATGCTTATGTTACAAAAAGATATCGTAACCAACATATCTTTACAAATATGTTAGAAATCACAAAAGAAATGAATCTAAGAACATGTACAGAAAACACCATCTACTATAGTGTCTTTTCATTAGATCCAGATATTGCCTGTTATGGAGAAGATACCCCAAAAGAGCCTTATATCTATTCCATGAAAGATGAAGAAGAGCGCATGCGTAATAAAACAATCTTAGAAAAGAAAGGATATCTTGCCATCCAATTGGAAGAAGATATCCCTGAGGAAAATTCTGATGGCACAAAAATTTGGTTTGCCATCTGTAAAGAAAATGAATATATCTATGATGTACCGGCTGTCTAATTTTGATAGTCGATATTTTCTTTATCTTTCATTTCATACGTGAAGATTTCAGATGCATCTAGATTACAATGATTTAAACTTACCGCATGAATCGTAGAACTATTGTATGTTGTATAATAATAAATTCCTTGATTTGTATTCATACAAGAAGAATAAATTGTATATTCAAACATTCCTTCTTTCACTTCACAACAACCTTTTTGTTGTTCCACATTATGAATGATATGAAAGAATTGTGATACACTTTCTTCTTCACTTGTTGGTTTTAAACTATTTAACTTTGTAAACGCACAACGTACAAAACGAGAAGCACTACTTAAATCTCCTGGTAAACCAATGGCGCCCATTCCTCTAGAATATAAGTTTAATTCTAGTTCTTTAGAGAATGTATTTTGTGGTTGCTTATTAGATAATGACATATAGTTATTTAACAAAAACATTTGTGTATCAAATGGTGGATTATTTGTTAATACACCAACTGGATTATCATATACATGTAATCCATCTTTACAAGATTCCACAACAACACTTCCATTTTCATCCGCAATCAACCAATGTAAAGAAGCACCTGGCATTTCTTCCTTGAAGTTTTCATCTGTAATATTAATTTGTTTTAATTGTTCTTTTGCTTCAAAAATATCTTTGCAAGTACATAAAAGATAATTCACAAATTCAAACATAGGAATATTGATCTTTGTTTCATCAAATGGATGATATTTCGCATTTCCAACAAAGTTCAATCCCGCAATTGCTAGACCCTTTTCATTCATCGCATCAAAGTAATGCGGATATCCATCTGTAACGATACCTGTTCCAATCAACGCATAATGCTGTTTTTGATTTTCTACATGACGAAACGGAATTTCATAATTTCTTGGCACAATCACTATTTTTTGACCATATCCAAATTCATAATCTAAATTTCTTCCAAAATAATGATCTTTTGTTTGAAACGTTAATGCTGTACACATATTTTCACCTCCATGAAGAAAAGCGAAGTTTTATCTTCGCCTAACAAACTTGTTTCATTGTATATGTTAAATTATATTTGTGTTCATTTACTTGTTCAGAAAGTCTTCTTTGAATTCTTGTATATAAGATTTCAACATCTGATTCATTCGCTAATTTCACAAGCAACGCAATCTTTTGATCATTTACTTTTGTTACAACATCAGTTTTTCTAAATGACATTTTTAAAACATTCATAAACGTATTCATAATAGAAACTTGTTCATTCTTTGTTGTTTCTAATACCATTTGAATAACATAATCTTTATAGTTATAACGCGCAACATTTCTTAATTCGTAAATACATAACGCATCAAATATCTTTTGATCAACAACCATAGGTCCAACCACAGATGCATCTGACAAAGAATATAACGTATCAGATAACTTTGTATCTGTATTTTCCATCACTTGTTTATTTACTAATTGTTTAAATGATTTTGAAGTATTATAAGATTCTAGAGAAATACCAACTCTCTTCTCATATTTCTTACTGATTTCATTAAAATATTTCTTTGCAAAGTTAAAACGTTTATCTTTTACCAATGCCTCTAAATATGTATAAATCAAAGTTTCTTCAAACTCATCCGCATTTAGACCTTTTTCACAAACCGCAATCGCATCTTGTAAGTCATCGATCTTCATGTATTCAATCGCAAGTGTATGACAAATCTGTGTCAAAATAGAACGATAATAACCTCTATCTGTTATGACCCATTCTTCTTCAATACCTTCTAAGAAATCACCTTTATATAATTCAATACAATCATGATATAGACTTAATTCTGTATCACTCTTTGCGTTTAAAATATTCTTTTCAAATACTTCTGTATCTAATTCAATATTGATTTCAGGATTAAATTGATACCCATTAGAAGTAGTAACAATTAATTCTGTTTCAGGTAATTCTTCAATATCTTTCAATGCATTTCTCAAACGATGTATCGCAAACTTCAATGCATTTGTAGGGTTGTCACTATCAGGCCAAAAATTATCAATCATTTTCTCTTTCGTAACAGATTGTTTATAGTTACAAATCAAAAAAGCTAAAATTGCGGATAATTGTTTTCCTAATTGACTACTTAACGCAATTGTTTTTCCATCTACTGTTAGGTATAATCCGCCAAACAATCGAAATTGATACTTTCTCTTTCTCATCATGCACCTCCTACATTTTTTTCTTTAACAATTCATGATTATTCGCATGTTGTAACGCAACATCTTCTTCTATAAGTCCAGCTTTATATAATTCTAGAATGGAATCATCCATACTCATCATGCCTTCCTCTCGATTTGCCGCAATCGTATTATCAATCAAATGTAATTTGTTATCTCTGATTTGTGTACGAATCGCAGGATTTGTTTTCATGATTTCAAATGCTGGAACCATTCCGCCTTCTTTACTTTGTATCAATTGTTGAGAAACAACAGCTTCTAAAGACATAGTTAATTGTACACGAATTTGTTCTTGTTGATTAGGTGGAAATATATCAATAATTCTAGAAATTGTTTCTGATGCACCTAAAGTATGCAATGTAGATAAAACTAAATGTCCTGTTTCTGCAGCACTTAATGCCACACTTACAGTTTCTAGATCTCTCATTTCCCCAACAAGAATTACATTTGGTGCCTCTCTTAATGCAGCACGTAAGGCAGTAATATAATCTTTTGTATCATGGCCAACTTCACGTTGAGAAACGATAGAATGATTATGTCGATGTAAATATTCAATTGGATCTTCAATCGTAATGATGTGATAATTTTTTGTCTTATTGATTTGATCTACAATACAAGCTAATGTTGTGGACTTTCCACACCCTGTAGCCCCTGTAACGATAACAAGTCCTTTATTCAATTGCGCTAAGTCAATGACAGATTCAGGAATATGATATTCTTTTGGATCTGGTAATTGAAATCTCACAACGCGTAATACTGCAGAGACTGATCCTCTTTGAAAAAAGACATTTGCACGAAATCTTCCAATTTGACTTAATGAGAAGGAAAAATCATCTTCTCCATTTTGCCTTAACACCTCATAACAACGATCAATTCCTACAGAGATTTCATAGATTTGATTGATGAGATCATTTGTATCCTTCGGTGTTAATTTTTGATCATTGATTGGATGAATCACACCTGACTTCTTAAATGAAATACAAGCTCCCGCAACAATAAATATATCACTTACTCTTTGTTGAACTGCCTCTTCTAAAATCTTTGTTACATCCATAAAACACCTTTAATTCACAAATCCTTGATACGCATAATCTTCGCTTGTATTCGCGATTTCTTGCCATTTTTCTATTTTAAGTTTACCCTCATTCTCGCTGATTGTCACTTGTAATTCTCGCGTATCACTAATTTGTACGATATAAGAATATTTATTTTCTTCTTTTGTAATGTTGTTTTCTGTTAAAAAAGTAGTATTAGAATAATTTGTTTTTAATGCTTTGTAGATTGAAGTAGCCGTATAATCTGCTTCATAATAGGCTTGCGAAGCTTCAATGATCTGCGTTGTTTCTTCTAAATTGTGTTTTGCCTGTAAGTATGTCAATGTCGCAAAAATCGTTAAACAAAGCACAGTAAAGATCATCATAAAAGTTGACATTCCGATTCCTACTGAAATTCCTTCTTTTCTTTCACGCATACGTTCACTCCACATACATCACTTGTACAGTTTCTATCACATTTCCATCCACATCTTTAGCGATAATCGTATAATCATCGTCATTCTTTTCAACATGTACGGAATAAGATTCTTGTTCTACTTCTTCATATGTTCCATTTGTTCGTATCATTTCCGCTATTGATTGCACTTGTAAAGAAGCTTCATATTTGATTTCAGAATTATGATTCATTTGAGAAGCACTTACAAATAGATTCATAAATACGATTGAACAAAATGTAAATAACATGATAACGAATAAGAGCTCTAATAAAAAATTCAATGATTTACTTCTTCTCATATATCATTTCACGCCCACTTTCACACTTTTTCCATTGATTGTAATTTGATACATCTCATCTACATATGATATTTCATAAGTTTCTACATCATATAACTTTGTACCTTGTCCTACATCCATAGAACTTCCATTGGGAATAACAAGTTCATATAAAGTTCCATCTTTTTCATAAATACATGTTTGATACGTATCTTCTTGTATCTTTAATACTTGATCATCCAATGTGATACAATCACTATTTTTCGCATGATGGATCTTAGTTGTAATATAAGCAATAGGAATTTGTGTTTGTTCTCTTTCTTCCTGCAATGAAATTGTCTTTTTATAAAGTTGTGCACCTGATATCACAAGAAAGAAACTTCCTAAAACAAATACCAAAAATAACACCAAAGAGAAGATTACTTCTATGATTGATTTCCTTTTCATGATGCATTCCCCTTTGCTGTTACCCGAATATCAGGAAAGAGATTACTTCCAATCGTTTGATAAAACACATTCACTTTACTTTCATCTACAACTAAACCATAGTTCTCTTTTAAATAACTAATTGAACTTGGATAAAAACCTTCCACACTATAACAACTCATCGTTGCTTTCTTTATATTTTCTTCTACCATCTTTAATGTTGTATCATTGTATGCTTGTTCACTTTTTATAATTCCAATAGTAATACTAACAAACACGATCAAACAAACACAGAAGATAGATAGTTTTGTTAAATTATGCTTTTTCATAAGTTCGCCATGATTCCTGTTAGAGGTAACATAATTGATAACAAAATAACACCAACGATCAAAGTAAGTAAAATAACCAATGTAGGTTCAATACGATCTAATAACGCATTGATATTATAATCAATTTCTTTTTCATATGCTTTCGCTACTTGTGACATTGTTGTTTCAAAATGTCCACTCTTCAATCCAATCACTAATAAACGATTATAAACTTCATGAAAAATATGACTATCTAAAATACAATTTGTTAGATTATCTCCAGCATTGATTCTCTCAACAATTTCATCAATTTTATCTTTCAAAATCGTATCTTCACACATAGAAGAACACATCATCAAAGCATCTTCTTGTTGATATCCACTATTCAATAATAAAGATAATGCATACGCAAACTGTACAACCGATAATTTATAAGCCAACCTCTTTGTGAATGGGAATTTTTGTAGAACACTTGTAAAAGATTTTCCAGTAAATTTGATATTCATAAAAACAATCAAACAAACTATAAATACAACAACAAGTACAGCTAATGCAATGATAGCGAAGTTTCTTCCAATTTCATAAAGTGTCAATGAAATACCATTCAATCCTAGTCCCATATTACTCAATACATTACGAAACATTGGTAATACTTTTACTAACATCACAACAATTACAACTAACATCATTGTTACCAAGATACTAGGATATGTTAACGCATTCTTTATTTTTTCTTTTGTATCATCCAATCTATGATAATACAATGCAAGTTCATGAAAGATACGATCCAAATAACCACTTTGTTCCCCAACTTCAATCATATGAATCATGTAAGAATCATATAAATTTGTTTCTTCCATTGCTTTTGAAAGAGGCATCCCATTCACAACTTGATCATGAATTCCTTCTAATACCTTTTTATAATCAGGTTCATTCACTTGTGAAACGATTGCATCAATGCCATCATCTGTAGATATCCCACCATCCAAGATCATTGCCATTTGTTCACAAAACTGCGCTTTTTCTAATTCACTAATCTTTTTCATAACTTTGTCCTCTAATATGTATAAATGATTTCATAATCACCTTTATACTCTTGATCTCTTGCATCATATGTTGGATCCATTGTTGTCCACTCTCCACTATTGAAATATACATGTGGTTTGATCCATCCCATGTTTTCAATATACACTTCTATCCATGCATGATATCCTTCATCCACCATACCCGTTACAACTTTTGTTGGAATATGTTGTACACGTAACATCGCACTCATTAAAGCTGCATAATCGAAACAAATTCCTTTTTTCTCTTGAAAGATTTCATCTAAAACTGGCAATACATATTTCCCTTGTACTTCATCCACTTTATCCCAGTCATATACAACATTATCGATTACCCATGAATAGATATGTTGGACTCTATCTAGTTCTGTTTTATCATCTTTCACAAGTTCGAATGATTTTTGTAAGCATAAAGTATTTGTATCATAATCAACAACTTGATTAGGATATAAATATGGAACAAATTCATTTTCTAAAGTCACTTCAAAATTTGTATCAAACAATAATGCATATGCATCATCTTGTATATTCTCATATACTTTCACAGTATAAGAACCATCTGACATATTTAAAGGGAATACTTCATATGTATTATCTTTATTCAAATCATATGTATACTTCTCTTCACCTTTCAAGACCATGATCTTAATACGCGCATGATCTTCTGTGAGCGTCTTTGCCATAAAATAACCTTGTGCGCTATTCGAATAATCAATTAATACTTTACTATCACTATTCACATTAACGCCATCTGCACTTGGCCATAATATTTCATCAAACGTATAACTTTTACTTTCAGGATTATCTACTTTTGTATCACCACATCCAATAAAACAAATACACGTACAACATATGATCAACCATTTTACGATCTTATAAAAGCTGTTCATAATAGCCATATTTTACAATGAAATAAAACATAAAAAAAGATGATGTTTATCGCACCATCTCTAACATTTCATCAATTGTAGGCATATCCATGATCGTAGTTCCATAATGAGAAACGATAACCGTACCATTTTCATCCACATAGAAAAATGCAGGTAGTTGTTGTTCATTTCCTTCATAAGTACCATGTTCAAAGCCACATGCGTTTGCCTTAGCTCCTTTTTCTTTTAAAAGAGATAAGCTATCCCCAACAAGAGCTTCCATAGAATTTGCTGGAAGGATTTCTAAATCATGATAAATATGCATATCTGTATCGCAAATCAAAGCGAATGGAAGTGGTTGATCTTGTAGATCTTTTTTTACATTTTCTTGACTTGATTGCATGATTACACATACATTTACACCTTTTTCTTTGAATTCATTGATTCTTTGCGTCAATAAATGCACATCATATCTACAAACTGTACATCCAATATAACGCAACACTACAAACATTGTAGGTGTATGATTCATGATATTAGAAATCGTTGTATTCCCTTGAAACGCTTCAACAACTTCATAATTTGGGAATGTATCCCCTTTGTTTAATCTTGTCATATTTTCTCTCTTACTTTGTAATACTTACAAATGTATAATCTTTGTCTTCAATTGCTTTTTTGATGATAGAATCATCTACTTCATGTGTTAATGTTAATTCTGCAGTTCCACTTTCATGGGATACTTCTGCACTTTCTACACCATCAATTCCTTCTAGTGCTTTTTTAACACTTGCTTCACAATGGGAACACATCATTCCTTCAATTTTTACTGTTTCTTTCATGTTGATTTCTCCTTCTATATTTTCTTCTTTCAACGCTTGTTTTTTTAATGGTTTATCTTTTGAAGCATCATGAATCTGAAATAGATTCAATCTCAACGCATTCATGCATACCGTAAAGGATGACAATGACATCGCAGCTGCACCCCACATTGGATTGATTGAGATACCTGGGTAAAGACCTGCAGCCATTGGAATCAATACAATGTTATACGCAAATGCCCAAAATAAATTCTCATGAATATTTTTTAATGTTTTCTTAGATAAGCGAATCGCTGCAGGAACATCCAATAATTTAGAATTCATCAAAACGATATCCGCTGAATCAATTGCGACATCTGTTCCATTTCCAATCGCAATACCAATATCTGCACGAGTTAAAGCTGGAGCGTCATTGATTCCATCGCCAACCATTGCCACTTTACCACGTTTTTGTAACTTTTGTACAACTGCTTCTTTTTGATTTGGTAAAACACCTGCAATTACTTTATCTACACCAGCTTGTTTTCCAATTGCGTTAGCTGTTTTTTCGTTATCACCTGTTAACATCACAACTTCAATTCCCATGTTTTGGAGTTGTTGAATGGCAAGTGGACTATCTTGTTTGATTGTATCTGCCACCGCAATCATACCAATACATTGTTGATCTTTCACAAAGAACAAAGGTGTCTTTCCATCTCCACTCATTGCATCTGCTTGTGTTTTTAATGCATTCACATCTACAAGTGTAGAGATAAATTTCTTTGAGCCTCCATAAATCAGACTTCCATGAATCGTAGCTTTTACACCATTGCCACTTAATGCTTCAAAGTCTTCTGTATCAAACAATGAAATATTGTTTTTCTTTCCATAATTTACAATCGCTTGTGCTAATGGATGTTCAGATTTTGTTTCTAAAGAACAAGCAATTTCTAACAATGTCTTTTCATCTATTCCAATCGGAACAATATCTGTTACAACAGGTTTTCCTTCTGTAATCGTTCCTGTTTTATCTAACGCAACAATTTGAATATGTCCCGTATTTTCTAAAGCTTCTGAAGTTTTAAATAAAATACCATTTTTTGCCGCAATTCCATTTCCAACCATAATAGCTACTGGTGTGGCTAAACCAAGTGCACATGGACAAGATATTACAAGTACCGCAATCGCATGACGTAACGCTAAAATGATATCTTTACTTGTAAACATCCAACCAACAAATACAATTAACGCAATCACAATAACTGCTGGAACAAAGATTCCAGATACTTGATCTGCAATTCTTGCGATAGGTGCTTTTGTACCTGCCGCTTCACTAACCATTTGAATGATTTGCGAAAAAGTTGTATCTTCACCAACACGTGTTGCCTTTGCCTTAATAAATCCAGATTGGTTGATCGTCGCTGCAGAGATGCTACTACCTACACCTTTATCCACTGGAATAGATTCTCCTGTTAGTGCTGATTCATCCACGGCTGTAGTACCTTCCAAGATTTCTCCATCTACTGGAATGGATTCACCTGGTTTTACAACAAATATATCCCCAATTTGTACTTCTTCTATCGCAATTTCTTGAATAATTCCATCTTTTTCAATATTTGCGACTTTTGGAGCCATCTTCATTAAATTCTTTAACGCATCTGTTGTTTTTCCTTTAGATATCGATTCTAATGTTTTCCCAACTGTGATAAGTGCAGGAATCATCGCAGCCGTTTCAAAGTACAACTCATCATGATATACCTGCATGAGGTCCATATTAGATGCACCTTGTGTAATCATATATGTCAATTGATACAAAACATACAATGACCACCCAAATGAAACTGAAGATCCTAACGCAACTAATGTATCCATATTGGGAGAACCATGGAACCAACTCTTAAATCCAGAAATAAAGAATGCACGATTGATAAACATCACAATAATTGTTATTAACATCTGTGTGATTGCTAGACCAATATGATTATGTGCTAAAAACCAAGGAACTGGCCAATCCAACATATTATGACCCATTGTGATATACATCAAAATAGCTAGCCAAATTACAGAATGCAATAATCGTTTCTTTAATTTTGGTGTTTCTGTATCTTTCAGTGCATCATCTTGATTGTCTTCTGTTGTTTCACCTTTCACTTTCGCTCCATATCCTGCTTTTTCAACCGCTTGAATAACTTCATTAGAAGATACAACTCCTTCTACTTGCATACTATTGGTCAATAAAGAAACCGAAACAGAATCAACGCCATCTAATTTACGAACTGCTTTTTCAACATGCGATTGACATGCAGAACACGTCATTCCCGTAACAATATATTTTTGCATAACCTACCTACTTCATTAGCTTTTGTAACATTTCACATAGTTCATCAATCGTTTCATCTTTTCCATTTTGAATATCTGTTTTCACACATGACTTAATATGGCAAGACAATAAAACTTTATTAAAACTATTCAACGCACTTGTTGCGGCAGCAACCTGCATCAAAATATCAGGACAATACGCATTTTCTTCTACCATTTTTTCAATACCTCGAATCTGTCCTTCTACTTTACGCAATCTTGTTACTAATGCCTTTCTTTCTTCGTCTGTTCTATTTTTATGTTTTCCACTATTACAATGTGGACAACCTTTCACTTCTTCCATAATTTCTTCCTCTTTCGCCTATAGTTATATACCCCCTAGGGGTACTTGTCAAACAGTATGCTTTCTATCTTTTTTTGGATTTTTGAAATTTTTTGGGAATAAGAATAGTGGAGGAGAAAATACAATGATGCAAAAAATTAAAAATCTGAAACTCAATGATGATTGGTTGTTTTCCACTGTATTTGGAAACAAAAACAATCTCAAATTATCCAAAGAATTTATCGAACGATGTATTGGTCATCCAATTGATGATATCGAAGAAGTTATCTCTCAAAGTTATGAAAGTGCTGATTATGAAGCACATGATGTACAATTTGATGCGAAACACAGAACGAAATATGCATACTTTGTTTCTGAGATGCAGAATTATGTTGATGTATTGATCAAAAGAAGTGAATACTATTTCTCTGTTGAAATCATCAAACAATTAAAACCAGGCGATCCATATGATGCATTGAAACCTGTTTATATCATCTATATTTGTACATTTGATTACTTTCATTTAAATCAAGCAAGATATGTCATTGAACCTAAATTACAAGGTGCAAGTGAATTGAAAGTAGATTCTAATTTACATATAATTTTATTGAACACAAAAGCACGAAGTGAAGATCAAAAGTTAAATGCATTATTTGATTTTATCAATGAAGGCAAAGTAACAGATTCCTTCACAGAACAATTACAAAAAGCAGTTGATATCGCAAAAGAAGACAAAGAAAGTAGGAAAAGAAAAATGACATTAAATGAAATCATCAAGCATACAAATGCCATCGTAGCACAAGAAGTTACAGAGAAAGTTAGTACTGAAAAAACAGCAGAAATTTGTAGAAAAATGTTAGGAATGA
>CAVLCI010000031.1:0-19454 GCA_963661415.1 Bifidobacteriaceae bacterium
TTTATAAGTACAAGTGGTTCGACACTTGTGGAAAGGAGAATGTGCATTCCTCTCACCACCTACGCTAACGCTTAGAGGTGGGAGTTTCCTGCACAAATTTTAGATGAACTTAAAAGATGCTTTCCAACAATATCTCGTTCATATTCGTGTGAATGAAGGAAAAAGTGAGAGAACAATTCAATCTTATTCAGAAGATTTGAAACAATATTTACAATGGCTACAAAATAAAAATATTACTAATATCGAAGATGTTTGCTTAAAAGATATTCAGAGTTTCATTATTGAACAAAACGAAATAAAATCTAGTTCTTCTGTTGTGAGAATGTGTGCTTCTATTCGTTCCTTTCATCAAGATCTTGCGTTTATGTATGACATCAATGATCCATCAAAAAATATTGAAGTACATAAAGATACAAAACGTTTACCTATATTCTGTACGATAGATGAAATAAAGCAATTAATGAATTCTTTTGATGATAAAGATCCAAATCAATATTTAGAGCATGCAATATTAGAATTGATTTATGATTGTGGTTTGCGTGTTTCAGAAGCTGTTTCTTTAACTTTGAATCGAGTTGATTTAGATACCAAAAAATTACGTGTATTAGGAAAAGGGGATAAAGAAAGAATCGTTCCAATTCCAACTGCATCGATTCAATTTCTCAAATATTATCGAGATGTAATTCGTAAAAATTTCTTGAAATCAAAAACCAATTTATTTTTTATAAATCGTTATGGAAGAAAAGTAACTGCGAAATATGTTGAGGAACTATTACAAAGAAAATGTATTGAATGCAATTTTGAAAAACATATCACACCACATAAATTACGTCATAGTTATGCAACACATATGTTGCAAGGTGGGGCAGATTTAAGAAGTATCCAAGAAATATTAGGACATTCTAATATTTCTACAACTGAAATATACACACATGTAACAAATAAACAATTGTTTGATGTATATGATGCTTCTCACGCACAAGTTTTTAATGAAAAATTAAAATTCAAAAAAGATAAGTGAAAGACCGGTAAAAACGGTCTTTTTTTGAATATACACATCAATTTCATGAAATGTAAATGAAAACTTTTCATGAAATTGTGTATAAATCGTGAAAAATATTTCACTTTTGTATTGCATTTAGAAACAGTTGTGTTTAGAATAGAAACGTATTTTAAATACAAAGGAGAGAAAAATTATGAAGAAGAAATTATTGGTTAGTACCATGGCACTTGCAATGCTCGTGGGCTGTTCTTCAAATGGTGGTGCTGGCTCAACAGCTGGATCAAGTACTGCTTCAGGTAATTCTGTAACAATCGCTACAGATACTGATATCTTAAGTATGAATTCCTCTACTGCTACTGATGGAACATCTTTCGTTGCATTGACAATGTGCGAAGCTGGCTTAACACAGTTGAGTGAAAAGAATGTTGCTGAACCAGATTTAGCAGAGAGTTGGGATGTAAGTGATGATGGATTGGAATATACATTCCATATTAGAAAAGATGCTAAGTGGTCCGATGGAACTGACTTAACAGCAAATGACTTTGTATATGCTTGGAATCGTTTAATTGATCCAGATACAGCAAGTGAATATGCATTCTTGATTGATAAAACGGCTGAAAGCAATACTACAAATATAAAAGATTGGGAAGCTGAAGATGATTACACATTGAAGGTTACTTTAAGTAAACCATGTGATTTCTTCTTATCCTTATGTGCATTCCCATCATTGTTCCCATTGAATGAAGCATTCACGGAAGAACAAGGTGATCAATATGCATTAAGTCTTGATAATATGTTATATTGCGGACCATATAAGTTAACTGAATGGACAGCAAATACTTCTTGGAAGTTTGAAAAGAATGATCAATATTGGGATGCTGATAGTTACAGTGACTATGTTGATGAAGCTAATTGGAGACTTGTTCAAGGACAATCTGCTATTTTAGATTATCAAGCTGGAAATCTTGATTATGTAAAACTAACAAGTGAAGTTATCGATGATTATGCTGGTAAAGAAGATGTTGTTACTTCTCTATCTGGTTATGCTTGGTATCTATCATTGAACTTCCACAACGAATATCTAGCAAATGACAATATCCGTAAGGCAATTGCATATGCAATCAATACTGATGAATTATGCACATCTGTATTAAAAGATGGTTCTACACCACTTGATGGTATTGTAACAAAGTCTACAACAGCAAATGCTGATGGTGAAGACTTCAGAGACATTTCTGGAACAGTTGTTCTTGGATATGATGAAGATAAAGCAAAAGAATATTTCGAAGCTGGATGCAAGGAATTGGGTGTAAGTTCAATTTCAGTTGAATTCTTATATGAAGATGCTGATGTTTCTAAGAATGTTGCTGCTTATGTTATGAGTGCTTTAGAAAAGGCTGGTTTCGAAACAGAAGCTAAGTGTGAACCAAAGAAGAGTAGATTACAAGATATGCAAAATGATAATTACACAATTGCATTACATAGATGGGGACCTGACTATGCTGACCCACAAACATACATGGATCTATTTGTAACAGGTGCTTCTAACAACTATGGTCATTATGAATCTACAGAATATGATACTTTGATTAATACAGCTCTCACTACAGATGCTGCTGATTCTAAGAAGAGATGGGAAGACTTCGCTGAAGCTGAAAAGGTTCTTGTAGGTGAAGACGTTGCTATCGTTCCTCTCTATCAATCTGGTAGTACAGCACTACAAAATACGAAGTTAACTGGTATCCAATATCATGGTGCTGGTGTTGATAACTATCGTCACATGAAACTTGCTGCTTAAAAAAATATAATCATTATAAGGGTGAATATTCACCCTTATAATGTTTTTAGAAAGGGGATTTATGAAAAAGTATATTGGAAAAAGATTACTTATCAGTATTGGTACTTTATTGGTAATATTACTTGTCCTATTCTTTATGATGGACATGATGCCAGGATCTCCATTTAACGATGAAAAACTAACGGAAGCTCAAAAGGCTTTATTGTATGCAAAGTATGGTTTAGATCAACCATTCCTCACTCGTTTTATTACATATTTCAAAAATATGTTAACAGGGGATTTTGGTGTATCATATGCAATCAATAAAGACTTTGCGGTTAGTTCAATGATTTCAAGTCGTTTATGGATTTCTATTAAACTTGGTTTATTAGCTATGGTAATTGGAACAATCTTTGGTTTGATTCTAGGTATCTTAGCTGCATTGAACCATAATACATGGATTGATACATTATGCTCAACGATTTCTGTTATTGGTGTATCTGTACCATCTTATGTATTTGCACTTATCTTATGTTATTTTATTGCTTATAAATTAGGATTATTCCCAATTTTATATAATGCTTCTCAAGAGGGACAATCTCTTGTACTTCCAGCAATTGCATTAAGCTTCTCTCCTACTGCTAATATTGCTCGTTTTACAAGAAGTGAAATGTTGGATGTTTTAAATTCTGATTATATTTTATTAGTTAAATCAAAAGGTTTAAAAGATTATAAAGTAATTTTAAAACATGCGATGAGAAACTCTTTGATTCCTATTATCACAATTATGGGACCATTATTAGTTAACTTATTAACTGGTTCATCTGTAGTTGAAAAAGTATTTGGAATTCCAGGTGTTGGTACATTATTAATTACAGCGATTCAAATGAATGACTATAACGTAACAATTGCTTGTGCGTTTGTATATTCATTGATGTATATCATTGCGGTATTTGTTGTCGATGTATTGTATGGTGTTATTGATCCTAGAATTCGTGTATCTAAGGATGGAGGTAAATAATCATGAGTCAAAATTTGAATTATGAATTTTCAGAAAATGATTTTAAATTAGCCTATGATAAAAATGACAAGTTAATGGATAAAAACTATGTCGCTACTTCCTATGCTAAAGATGTTTGGAGAAACTTCAAAAAGAATAAAGGTGCATTAATTGCTGCAGTATTGATTGTTATCATTGTTATTATGGCAATTGTTGGTCCTATGATGAATGACCATACATATAAATCTATTATTACAGAACATGCAAATCTAGTTCCTAGAATACCTGGACTAGAGAAAATTGGTATCTTTAATGGTATGCGTAATGGCGAAAATCAATATGTAGCGAAAGGATTCACTGATGTATATTATTGGTTTGGTACAGATGCTTTAGGACGTGACTTATGGACACGTGTTTGGAGCGGTACAAGAATTTCATTATTAATTGCATTGGTTGCCGTTTTGATTGATGTATGCATTGGTATGATCTATGGATTAATTTCTGGTTTCTTTGGTGGAGCAGTAGATATGATCATGCAAAGATTTGCTGAAATCTTAAATGGTATTCCTACACTTGTTATTGTTGTATTGTTTGGTTTAATCTTACAACCTGGTATTACATCCATTATCTTTGCGTTGATGATTACTGGTTGGATTGGTATGGAACGTATTACACGTGCACAAGTATTAAAGGTTAAAGAACAAGAATATGTATTAGCTGCTCAAACATTAGGTGCTAAAGATTTCTATATTATTTTCAAAGAAATTCTTCCAAATATTTTTGGACAGATCATTATTGAATCTATGTTCTCAATTCCTAATGCTATTTTTACAGAAGCTTATTTATCTTTCGTTGGTGTAGGTGTTCCTGAACCAACAGCTTCTCTTGGATCATTGATTTCCTCAGGATATAATTCTATGATTACATATCCTCATATGTTAATGATTCCTGTTATTGTTCTTGCGTTATTAATGTTAAGTTTTAACTTGTTAGCTGATGGATTAAGAGATGCTTTTGATCCTAAGATGAATCGATAGAAGGAGGGTACTATGACACAAACGATTAAACGTGATAAGAAAGACAGAGTACTTTCCATTCGTGATTTAAATATTTCTTTTAAAACAAATTATGGTGTTGTAAATGCAATTCGTGGTGTTCGTCTTGATTTATTTAAAGGGGAAACAATTGCAATTGTAGGTGAATCTGGTTCTGGTAAATCTGTTACTTGTAAAACAATTATGGGTATTCTAGATTCTAATGGAATTATTGATTCTGGTGAAATTAACTTATTTTATAAAGATGAAAATGGACAAGAAAAAACAGCTGATTTGACTAAAATGACACAGAAACAAATTCGTTATGAATTCTGTGGAAGAAAAATTGCGATGGTATTCCAAGATCCGATGACATCATTAGATCCAACAATGACAATTTCAAAGCAGATAATGGAACCTATGATTGAGCATCGTCATATGTCAAAATCAGAAGCAAAAGAACATGCTTTAGATTTATTGAAAAAAGTTGGTATTGAAAATCCAGAAAAAAGAATGAAACAATACCCTCATGAATTATCTGGTGGTATGAGACAAAGAGTTGTTATTGCTATTGCGTTAGCTTGTGATCCTGACATTCTTATTTGTGATGAACCTACAACTGCATTGGATGTTACAATTCAAGCAAAAATCATTGAATTGATTAAAAATATTCAAGATGAAAAAGGAATTTCTGTTATCTACATTACACACGACTTAGGCGTTGTTGCAAAAGTAGCAGATTATGTAGCTGTTATGTATGCTGGTAGAATTGTAGAAAAGGGAAGAGTTAATGAAATTTTCTATGATCCAAGACATCCTTACACATGGGGTTTATTAGCATCTATGCCAGATACAGATACTTCAAGCGATCGTTTATTTGCAATTGCTGGTTCTCCACCAGATTTAACGAATCGTATTAAAGGTGATGCTTTTGCACCAAGAAATCCATATGCTTTAAATATTGATTTCGAATTAGAACCACCAATGTTCGATGTTGGAGGTCAACATAGAGTTGCTTCATGGTTATGTGATCCAAGAGCACCTAAAATCGAATTGCCACTTGATTTGAAAGAAAAGCTTGAAAAGATGAAGAAGGAGGCAGGATTAGAATGACAGAGACAAAAAAACCTCTACTTCATGTAGAAAATCTAAAACAATATTTTAAAATTTCTAGAACTTTTACAACGAAGGCAGTAGATGGAATTTCCTTTGATATTTATGAAGGAGAAACATATGGTCTTGTAGGTGAATCTGGTTCTGGTAAATCCACAACTGGTCGTAGTATTATTCGTCTTTATAATCCTACAGATGGTAAGATCATTTTTGATGGTAGAGATATTTCTAAAAAATTAAGTAAAGAAGATGAAAGCTACCTACGTACAAATATGCAAATGATTTTCCAAGATCCTATGGCATGTTTAAATCCACGTAAAAAGGTTAAAGAAATTATTGCACAAGGATTAGAAATTCATCATGTTTGTTCTTCTAAAGAAGAAGTTGAAGAAAAAGTTTATGCAATTCTTGAAAAAGTTGGTCTTTCTAAAGAACAAGCTACTCGTTTTCCATCACAATTTTCTGGTGGTCAAAGACAACGTGTTGGTATCGCAAGAGCTCTTGTTATGAATCCAAAGCTTGTAATTGCGGATGAATGTATTTCAGCGTTAGACGTTTCTATTCAAGCGCAAGTTGTTAACTTGATGAAAGATCTACAAGATGAATTAGGTACAACATATTTATTTATTGCGCATGATCTATCAATGGTTAAATATATTTCTGACAGAATTGGAATCATGCATTTAGGTCATATTGTTGAAACAGGTACAACGGATGAAATATTCTCTAATCCAATTCATCCATATACAAAATCATTACTATCAGCAATTCCTCATCCAAATCCAATCGTAGAGAAAAAGCGTGTAGCCTTAACTTATGATAAGGACAAGGAAGGCGTTGATTATACAAAAGGTACAGAACATAAATTAACTGATACACATATTGTTCTAGCTACGGATGAAGAATTCGCAAAATGGACAGCATAAAAGATTCTCATTACGAGAATCTTTTTTATTGTTTATTAAAGAAAAAGATATAAACTATACGTATGACTAAAATATTAGGTTCTAAATTATTTAATGATTTCAGTGATGAACTTTGTATCGAATTTATCAATGATGTAAAAGATATTGTATGTATAGATGATTACCAAAAACTCAAGAATTATACACATCATTATTACACTACAAGATACCAACATTGTTTAAATGTCGCTTGGTATTCTTTTTTGATGAGTCGTAAATTACATTTAGATGCAAGAAGTTGTGCAAGAGGGGCTATGTTACATGATTTTTATCTGTATGAAAATATTCATACAAAAGAAGAAACTAAAAGACATATACAAAATCATCCTAGAATCGCTTTGCAAAATTCACAAAGATATTTACGTTTAAATGCAATTGAGGTTGATTGTATTATTCATCATATGTGGCCTAGAGTGCAAGGGAAACCGTACACAAAAGAAGGGTATATCGTCACACTTGCGGATAAATATGCAGCTAGTTTGGAGTTATGTTCTCACCCTTTCTATGCATTTCCAAAATGGATGAGTAAAATGTTATCTTCCATCCAAAATAGTTTTATGAAACAGTAGTTACAAAAAAGTACCTACTTTTTTAATGTTTTTTAAAGAATAAAATATCAATTGAAAATACAATATGGAGGCCAACAAAAATGAATAAAACATATATTGTATTAGAATTGAAAAATCAGGAATTAAACATTGATACAATCTATTTTACAGAAAACTATTTAAGGAAAGGAGTCATTAATCCTGCAACACAAAACAACTATACACAAGGAGAAATCAAAGACTTAAAACAAGCTATATTAACAGCTCCAAAAGAAGGAATGATTGCGATTTCATCTTATGAACCTTCAGCAACTTTATGGTTTAATGAGGCGGATTCATTTAAAATCGTATCTCATCAGGATGCATTGAAAATTAATGATAATCAAATAGTTGATCAAAATGGTGAGATAATTGCTAAAGCAATATCTTATTTAAAAGACATTCCATTATCAGTTGATAACTTAACAGCATTACATTCATCATTAGAAGTAAATGAAGGTATATTACATTCAATAAAAACTGAAAAGATCGAAGAAGATGATACGAATTCATATGTTACAGTGAATGATTTATGCTTTCAAAATGGAATTATAGAATGTGATATGAAATCTAGTTTATTACCAGATTGTTGGGAAGCGGCAAGAGGTTTTATTGGAATTGCATTTAGAATTGATGATAGAGATATGGAATTTGAAGGTTTTTATATTAGACCTACAAATGGTAAAGGATGTGATAATGATTTTAGAAAAGCACATGGTTGTCAATATTTTGCATATCCTGGATATATTTGGTCTTATTATAGAGAACACAATATTCCGGATTTTGAAGCACCTGTAGAAACAATAGCTTTAGATGAGTGGGCACATTTAAAAGCGATTATTATTGATGATTATGCAAAGTTTTATATTAATCACGAATTAGTTCTTGTAGTTGAACATCTGCAACATCAACCAAGAAAAGGAAGAATTGGTTTTAATACACATATTGGTAGTGATTGCTATTTTAAAAATTTAAAAGTTGAGGTATTAGATTGATTTATCGAAATCGCATAACATACATTATGCGAAGTTAATTGCATATCAAGTAAATATGATAGTAATGCTTTTGTCAATTGACAACTCGACGGTTAACGGAACGTGTTTTTGTAAAAACGTTTTATACAACTTGACAGTTAACTATTATTGATTTGAAATAAAAAAGTACTAACTATTTGAACTTTATTTGTTCTATAGCCAGTACTTTTATTTATGATATTACTTTGGATACTTGTTCTGGATTGTTATTTTTTGACTTTCGTGGATGTTGCTTTGGTTGTCTCATTAATACGATGGTTTGTTGTAATGCATCTTCTTGCGTTAATACAGCATTTATTTCTTTGGAGTTCTTAATAACTTTTTCAAAATATTTAATGATTTGTTTATCATCTTGGTTTGGATCAAACATTTTAATCATTCTTTGAACATATTGGAACATTTGAACATCTTCAATACCAGACTGTTTGGCTTGTTCTTCGATTATCTGTTTGTCCATTTCTGCTTCCTGCAACTTTTTATTTAGCTCATCATTAAACTTGAGATTTGCATTTACAAATTCTAACTTCGCATAATAATTTAGATTCTTGATAGCTTTTTATTTAAGCATTGTTTCTACAAATGCTTTAATTGTTTCTGCACATTGTTCATAACCAATTGCTGTATTTAAACATAGATCATAATTATGAATATCTGTGAAGTCTTTTCCAGTGTATTGTTTATAAAAGTTCGCTCTTTTTTTATCTTTTTTTAGAATGAATTTTTCAACAGACATCTTGCCATATTCATTTAATTCTTTAGCGTGTTCTATTTTATGTTTCATATCACTGTATAGATACACGTTAAAAGCCTTAATATTTGCTTCTTTTAGAATAGCTTCAGAAGCTCTACCAATGATAATACAAGGATTTTTTGCAAGCTTTATGATAACTTCTCTTTGTGCATAAAATACACAATCATATTTAGTTCCATTTCCAAATAGAGTATCAATGATCTTTTCTCTATCTCCCATTTCTTCAGAAGCATGTGTTAATTGTTTTTCTGTAAGGCCTGAATCATTAACAGTTGCTTTAATAAAATCCTTATCATACCAAGGAATATTCAATTTTTCGGATAATAGTTTTGCTACACTTCTTCCACCTGCAGCATATTCTCTTGTAATCGTTATTACGGGTATATTGTATTCAGTCATCTTTTATTTACTCATTTCTTTAAAAAAGTTACATTCTTCATCATTGCATAATTTAGCATCTTTTAATTGAATATTGCAATGAAATACATGTGTTAGAGGATTTTCTTTATTTCCATAATGTCGATAAATAAATGGTACTTCATGTTTTTCTAATACAGGAACTAAATGTGAAGGTGCTTCTTTTAAGAAGTCACCAGGACATGTCATTATAAAACAAGGAGGAAAATTCTCTGTAATATAATTAATGGAACTGATCTTATGTAATTCTTCGTTTGTTCCTTTATTTGGTAAATAATCTTCCATTAATTTTGCAGTATCACCTAATGTTTCATGTTGCATGTAATATACACCACAATTTAATGCAATTGCTTTGAATTTAAAATTCTTTGGTAACATATATGGAACTTGATAATTAGGATTTGTTAATGCACATGCAAATAAGGATAACATATGTGCACCAGCACTATCACCTACCGCAAATATATTATTTGTATCAAAACCATATTCTTTTTGATTTTCAATGATCCAATTACATACTGTTGTTGTATCTTCAAATGAGGCAGGATATTGATATTCAGGAGCTAAACGATAGGAATAATTTACAACAGCAAATCCACGTTGTGCTAAATTCATACAATACCATTGGTATACGTCTTTATCACCATATACCCATCCACCACCATGAACACTGATAATAACTGGAAGCTTACCTTCTGTATTTTTTGGTCTATAAACATCTAATAAATTCCATTTTTCATCTTTATGATCATAACGAATATTTTCATAACGAATAATATCATTAGGAATTTGATTACTTTTATCTCTTTCTGCATCTCCCATAGAAAATGTTTTACGAATTATATCTGAATATTCACTCATAGTATTTCTCCATTCAACTTATTTATTATCACTCTAAATCCAAAAAAAAGCTATCTCTAAATGAGATAGCTTACGTAACAATAAATTAAGCGTTTTTAGCTAATGCAGCTTTGATCTTATCAGTTAATAATGGAACGATCTTATTTAAATCACCAACAATACCATAGTCAGCTACATCAAAGATTGGAGCTGTTTCATCTTTATTGATGGCAATGATAATATCAGATTCTTCCATACCAGCAACGTGCTGAATCGCACCTGAAATACCAATTGCGAAATATACATGAGGACGAACAGTTTTACCTGTTTGACCAACTTGTAATTCTTTTGGTTCCCAACCGTTATCTACAACCGCACGAGAACAAGATACTGTACCATGTAATACTTCTGCAAGATCTTCAAGAAGTTTAAAATTTTCCTTGGAACCAACGCCACGTCCACCAGATACAAGGATCTTAGCTTCGGCAATGTCAGCAACATTTGAAACTTCTTTAACAACCTTTTCAATTTCTACATAACAATTGTTCTTTTCTAGAGCTGGTTTCCAATTAATAACTTCAGCCTTAGCACCCTTGATTGGTTCAATCTTTTGCATAACGCCAGGTCTAACAGTAGCCATTTGAGGACGGTTATCTGGACAAGCAATTGTAGCGATTGTATTACCACCAAATGCAGGACGTGTCATTAATAATTGTTGGTGTTTTTGTTCTTGGTTTGGACCAGCAACAAGTGGGAAATCACCAATTTCTAGAACAGTACAGTCAGCAGTTAAACCAGTTTGAACTCTAGCACTTGTTCTTGGACCTAAATCACGTCCAATTGCTGTAGCACCTACAAGAACGATTTCTGGCTTATATTCATTAATATATCCAGCTAATGCTTGTGTATATGGTTCTGTTCTATAATCCTTTAATTCAGGATCATCAATAACAACAACTCTATCTGCACCATATTCTGCTAGTTCATCTGTTAGTCCACCAACATTTTCACCAATCAATACTGCAGTAACAGTTTTATCATCTAGATCTTTTGCAAGCTCTCTAGCCTTACCAAGAAGTTCCAAGGCAATGTTAGAAAGTTTTCCATCTACCTGTTGAGCATAAATAGCAATGCCCTTGTATTCATCAAGATTCTTTTCAATCATTGTTTCTTCCTCTTTTCTTCTTAGATAACATGCTTTTCAGTAAGTACATTTAAGATGTAATCAGCTGCATCTCCATCTGTTTCAGGAGTAACAGTTGTTCCCTTACCTTTTGCTACCTTATCACTAGCCTTAGCAATCTTTGTTGGAGAACCTTTTAATCCAAGATTAGAATCATCAACATCTAGATTTGCTCTTCCCCAAACAGTAACAAGTTCATCTTTATGATCTAAAGCATAGAAGATTCTTCCTGGTTTCATATATCTTGGTTCATTCAATTCAGCTAAGCATGTAACTAAAGCTGGTAATTGCGCTTTTACCATCATATATCCATCATCAAAGACTCTCTTAACTTCAACTGTTTTATTTGTTGTATCACAATTTAATTCCTTTGCATAAGAAATCATTGGAAGACTTAAGTGTTCAGCAATCTGTGGTCCAACTTGAGCTGTATCACCATCGATAGCTTGACGACCAGTAATAATTAAGTCATATTCCATATTCTTTAATGCACCGGCAATTGTAGAAGATGTTGCCCATGTATCAGCACCACCAAGTACACGATCCGTTACAAGTAATGCATCATCGGCACCCATTGCGATACCTTCAATTAATACATCTTCAGCCTTTGGAAGACCCATTGTTAATAATGTAACCTTGACGTTTTCAGGATCTTGATCCTTGATACGAAGAGCTGCTTCAAGACCAGCCTTGTCATCAGGGTTCATGATAGCAAGCATTGCGCCTCTATCCAGTGTTCCATCTGCTTTGAACTTAACGCCTCCAGCTGTATCAGGAACCTGTTTTACACAAACTACGATTTTAAACATGTTTGATTTCCCTTTCTATTACTTTAGAAGATCTCCGGAGATTACCATTCTCTGAACTTCAGAAGTACCTTCGTAGATCTCAGTGATCTTAGCATCTCTCATCATTCTTTCTACTTCATATTCTCTGATATAACCGTAACCACCAAGTAATTGAACACACTTAGTTGTTACATTCATTGCTGTTTCAGCAGCGAATAATTTTGCTTGTGCAGCTTCTACAGAGAAACGATCTTTTGTTCTCTTAGCTTCAGCAGCTTTATAAACTAATAATTTAGCAGCTTCAACTTCAGTAGCGAGATTAGCTAATTGGAATTGTGTATTTTGGAATGCAGAAATAGAACGTCCAAATTGCTTTCTTTCTTTAACATAAGCAATTGTTCTATCTAATGCACCTTCTGCTAAACCTAAAGCTTGAGCAGCGATACCAATACGTCCACCATCAAGTGTACCCATTGCAATTGGGAAACCTTTACCACGAGGACCTAATTGATTCTCAACAGGAATATGACAATCTTGGAAAATCAATTCATAAGTTGCAGAACCTCTGATACCCATCTTGTGTTCTTTTGTACCGAATGTAAATCCTTCTGTACCTTTTTCAACGATGAAAGCAGTAAATTTCTTTTGCTTACCACGTTTTGTTTCAACAATATCTGTATAAGCAATAATGATATATACATCAGCTTCTTTACCATTTGTAATAAAGCACTTTGAACCATTTAAGATCCATTCTTTACCATCTTCACTTAATACAGCTTTTGTTTGAACACCTTGTGCATCTGTACCAGCACCTGGTTCTGTTAAACCAAATGCACCAAGTTTTTCACCTTTAGCTAAAGGTACCAAATACTTTTGTTTTTGTTCTTCTGAACCATAATGTAAGATTGGATCACAGCACAAAGAACTGTGTGCAGAAACAATAACAGATGTTGTACCACAAACTTTTGCTAATTCTTCAACACACATAACATATGTTAGTGGGTCACATCCTTGGCCTCCATACTGTTCAGGAATTGCAATTCCTAGGAAACCATTTTTTGCCATCTTATCAACTGTAACACGTGGGAATTCTTCTGTTTCATCTGTGTCAATTGCTAGAGGCTTTACTTCTTTTTCGGCGAAATCCTTAAATAAGGATTGTGCCATAGTATGCTTTTTATCAAGCTGGAAATCCATTATTTTCTCCTCCAAATTTCCTTCTATTGAAACTAGAATGAATAATCCATTCTAGTAACAAACAATTTTTTATTTTTTATCAACTGGTGTCTTTGTACGATCAGCATTATAAATGTAGAATCCTCTACCTGTCTTAACACCTAAATGACCAGCACGAACCATCTTTCTTAATGTTGTACAAGCTCTATACTTAGGATCTTTTGTTTCATTGTAAATAACATCCATAATAGCTAATACAATGTCTAAACCAACATAGTCACCTAATTCTAGTGGTCCCATTGGATGGTTAGCTCCTAATTTCATAGCTGTATCAATTCCTTCAATATCAGAAATACCTTCTTGATATACAAAGATACCTTCATTGATGAGTGGAATTAAGATTCTATTTACAACAAAACCTGGAGCTTCATTTACTTCAACAGGAGTTTTGCCGAGTTTAACAGAAATTTCCTTTACTGTTTCTACATCAGCATCTGGTGTATTTGCACCCTTGATAACTTCAATCAACTTCATTACTGGAGCTGGGTTAAAGAAATGCATACCAATAACAGGCTTCTTGAGTCCAGCACCAATTTCTGTTACAGAAAGAGAAGATGTATTTGTTGCGAAAATACAATTTTCATTCTTAACGATGTTTTCTTGTAAATCTTTAAAAGTTGCCTTTTTAATATCCATTACTTCTAAAGCAGCTTCTACAACAAGATCAGGATCAACAGCTTGAGAATTCAAGCCAGTAACGATCTTATCTAATAAAGCATCTTCATCAGCTTGTTCCATCTTTCCTTTAGCTACTCTTTTATCAAGAGCCTTCTTGATGTTTGCCTTACCACCATCAGCAAATTCTTGCTTAATGTCACATAAGTAAACTTTTTCTACATCTGCACATTGTGCAAATGTTTGTGCAATACCACGGCCCATTGTGCCGGCGCCAATAACTGCTACTTTCATTTTTTAAATCTCCTTTTATTTATTTTGAAAAGCTACATGTTTTACTTTAGCTGGATCATCTTTTTTTCTTAAGAAGTTAGCCATACCTTCTTTTTGATCTTCTGATTCAAAGCAATCGCCAAATAATTTTTCTTCAACAACAATTGCTTCATCCATATCAACTTGTAAACCATCATTAATTGCCTTTTTGCAATTTCTTACAGCAATTGGAGCGTTAGCAGCAATTGTGCTAGCAAGTTTCAAACAGGTTGGAAGTAATTCTTCCAATGTTGTAACTTGATTAACAAGTCCAATACGATAAGCTTCATCAGCTTTGATATTTCTTGCTGTATAAATAAGTTGTTTTGCATAACCAGGAGAAACAAGACGTGCAAGTCTTTGTGTTCCACCAAATCCAGGAGTAATTCCTAAACCTACTTCTGGTTGACCGAATACTGCATTCTCTGAACAGATACGAATATCACAACTCATTGCGATTTCATTTCCTCCACCAAGAGCGAAACCATTGATTGCGGCGATAATAGGTAATGGAAATGTTTCTATTTTTCTAAATAAGTCGTTTCCCTTTTTACCAAATGCTTCACCTTCACTCTTTGTAAGAGTACTCATTTCACCAATATCTGCACCAGCAACAAAACTCTTATCTCCTGCTCCAGTTAATACTAAGCAACGAACAGAATCTTGATCAACTGCATCTAAAACAGTATTTAAATCATCTAATACTTCACTATTTAAAGCATTTAATGCCTTAGGTCTATTGATTGTAATAACACCAACTTGACCATTTACTTCATAATCTACAAAACTCATGAATTAGTCTCTTTCTACAACAGTAGCACAACCCATGCCACCACCGATACATAATGTTGCTAAACCTCTCTTAGCATCCTTTTGTTGCATTGCATAAAGAAGAGTAACAAGAATTCTTGCACCAGAAGCACCAACTGGATGACCTAATGCAATAGCACCACCATTAACATTTAATTTGCTTAAATCAAAGTTCAAATCTTTACCAACAGCAACAGATTGAGCAGCAAATGCTTCGTTTGCTTCATAAAGATCAAAATCTTCAATCTTTAATCCTGTCTTTTCCATAACTTTCTTTGTTGCAGCAACAGGACCTACACCCATGATAGATGGATCAACACCACCTAATGCACCAGCTACCCAAGTAGCTAAAGGTTTAACACCTAATTCCTTTGCTTTTTCTTCACTCATAATAACAAGTGCTGCAGCACCATCATTGATACCAGAAGCATTACCTGCAGTAACAACTCCACCTTCAACACCAGAACAACATCTTAGTTTAGCAAGTACTTCAGGAGTTTGACCTTCACGTGGACCTTCATCTGTATCTACTACAACGATGCCCTTCTTTTTACCCATGTTTACTTCAACTGGTACGATTTCATCCTTGAAACGACCATTGTCTCTAGCTTCACATGCTTTATTTTGAGAATTTGCTGCAAATTCATCTAATTCTTCTCTTGTTAAATGCCATTGTTCAGCAACATTTTCAGCTGTTACCATCATATGGTAATCATTGAATGCATCCCATAAAGCGTCATGTACCATTGCATCTACTAGACCATCTTTTGGTGTGTTCATTCTGTAACCAAAACGAGCATGTGGTAATACATATGGAGCTAAACTCATGTTTTCCATACCACCAGCAACAACAATATCTGCATCACCTGCAATAATCATATCTGCAGCCATATTTACACAGTTTAAACCTGAACCACAAACAACATTAACAGAAACTGCTGGAGTTGTTACAGGTAAACCAGCTTTTAATGAAGCTTGTCTAGCTGGGTTTTGACCTAATCCAGCTTGAATAACATTACCCATGTAAACATGATCAACATCTTCTGGTTTTAAACCAGCTCTTTTTACAGCTTCTTTGATAACTGTAGCGCCTAATTCAACTGCTGGAACAGTACTTAAAGCACCACCCATTTTTCCGATTGCAGTACGGCAAGCACTTGCAATCACAACTTTTTTGTTAGCCATTTTATATTCCTCCTATTATTTAAATGGTTTATTCTGCTTCGTATTCTTTGGCTTCTTCTTCGCCATTTAATACTCTTAATGCACCTTGCGCAAGAGCAATCATTTCTCTTTCACCAGGGATAACAACAACTGGTGCAATCCATTCTGTGTAAGAAGCAATTGCATCTGTTACATCTTTACCATATGCAATTCCACCAGTTAATAGAATCGCATCAACCTTACCCTTCATAACGACTGATAAAGAACCAATATCTTTTGCATGTTGGTAAATAAATGCATCTTTTACTAATTTTGCATTTTCATCACCATTTTCAATCATCTTATTGACTTCTCTCATATCTGCAGTACCTAGATAAGCAGCAATACCTGCATCTCCAACTGCACGTTTCATCATATCGTCAACTGTAGCGTATTTCCCTGAATAACATAATCTAATTAAGTCACCAACAGGAACCGCACCAGAACGCGTTGGAGCAAATGCACCATCACCATCGAGACCATTAAACATATCAATCATCTTTCCATGACTTAATGCACCTGTTGTACAGCCTCCACCCATATGAGCAACAACAAGATTTAGATCTTCCATCTTTTTACCAATGCTCTTTGCGTATTCACGTGCAACAGCTCTCATGTTTAATGCATGGATTTTTGAAACACGCTTAATTTCTGGCATACCAGATAAACGAGCAACATCTTGTAATTCATCTACTGCAGTTGGATCTACGATATAACTAGGACAACCTACTTGTTCTCCAATTTTACGAGCAAGTAGTCCACCTAAATTTGCTGCATGATCCCCGTTTAAAGCAATCTCTAAATCATGTTTAATTGCATCATTAACTGTATATGTACCAGCTGTAATAGGATGTAAATAACCACCTCTACCTACACAAGCATCTAAGGATTTGATGTCAAAATGAATTGAATCCAAATAATTCATGATGACTTCATATCTAAAATCCAATTGAGAAAACGTCGTTGGAAATTTATTCATTTCCGATACTGGATGATCTAATCCTGTTTCATTAACTAATGTTTCATCATCGAAAATCGCAATTTTTGTTGATGTTGAACCAGGATTGATTGCAAGAATTTTTTTACCCATTTTTTTACCCATTCACTTTCTTCATATGATCACTTAATACTGCAGCTAATGCAATAGAATTGATTTTTACTTGTTTAGAATCACTTCTTGAAGTCAAGATAACAGGAGCAGTAGTACCTGTTAAAATACATCCGATTTGTACATTAGGTACCAAATGATCGATTGCTTTATATGTGATATTACCAGCATGAATATCTGGAAATAAAAGAATATCTGCGCAACCTGCACATGGTCTATTTTCAGCACCCTTTTCTTTAGCAGCTTCAATATCTAATGCAATATCTAAAGATAATGGACCATCAATGACACAATTTTTGATTTCACCAGCTTCATTAGCTTTGCGAAGTTCATCTGCATCAACTGTATTTTGCATCTTTGGATTAACAACTTCTACTGCAGCTAATGGAGCAACTTTAGGTGTTTCAACACCACATGCTCTAGCGACATCTACAGCATATTCTACAATTTGTTTTTTAGCTTCCAAATCAGGATATGGCAAGAAAGCAACATCTGTTAAAAATAATAAACGTTCAATTGTAGGAACTTTGAATACGGCTACATGAGATAATGTTTTTCCTGTACGTAATCCAACTTCTTTATTTAAAACACTCTTTAAAAATGTAGCAGTAGGAACGATTCCTTTCATGTACATATCTGCTTCTCCATCATGTACATACTTTACAGCTGCTAAAGTAGCTTCTGTAACATCAGGAACGTTGACGATTTTATATTCATCGAGATTCATTCCAATTTCACTTGCAATTTCTTTGATTTTTTCTTCTTCTCCAACCAAAATTGCATCCACGATACCATCTTTGTGGGCTTCATTAACCGCTTCTAGTACCGCATGATCTTGGGCATTAGCAACAGACAAGATTTTTTTCTTTCCTTGCTTTGCTTTTGCAATTAAATCACTGAAATCTTTACTCATATTTTTGTAAATCTCCTTCACATTTAAATATGTTAAACTATTCACAATCAGAATTCAATGATTTATCTGAATAATTTGTGAAAATTTTAACACTTTGTGAAACCAGTAAACATAAGCACAAATTAAAGCGCTTTCAATAAATATTCTTTACAAAATTGAAATAGAACTGTTACAGTATTCATACGAGGTATGAATATGAAAGCTTGTTATCCAGGAACATTTGATCCATTAACAAATGGACATTTAGATATTATTGAACGTGCAGCAAATATCTTTGATGAAGTTGTTGTTTTGATTAATCATAATCCAAGAAAACATTGTTTGTTTACAGTTGAGGAAAGAAAAGAAATGATTGAAAAAAGCATTTCTACCCTTTCTAATGCATCTAAAATAACTGTTATGGTTGGAAAAGGTTTAACCGTAAATATTGCTGAAAATATTCAGGCAAAAACAATGATTCGTGGTATACGCGCTGTTACAGATTATGAATATGAATTAGCTACTGCGACTGCAAATATGAAAATCAATCCTAAGGTTGAAACTTTCTTTTTAATCGCAAGACCAGAATATACATTCTTATCTTCTTCAACAGTTAAAGAAATTGCAATGAATGATGGAGATATTACAGAATTTGTTCCATCTCCAATATTAGAAGATGTTGTAAAAAGATTAAAAAGTATTTAAAAAAAGATTCCTGATTTTTAATCAAGAATCTTTTTTATGTTATCTAACGATATCTTTTAAAGATTTGCTAGCTTTGAAGCC
>CAVLCI010000032.1:0-19418 GCA_963661415.1 Bifidobacteriaceae bacterium
ATTGGCATTAGATGATTATAAGAAATCTAAAAAGAAAAATGACCGCTAAGATTTTCTGAGAGATAGCGATCATTAAATCTATCTTTGGAGTCAACCGTTTATCGGTAACCCTTCTACGTGTTAATGATATCATGAAATGATATTCTTTCAAGATGACAAAATCGCTTAATGGCGACATAAATATGGATAAAACTAGCACTTAAAAGCATTTCGTTGTATGATATTTTATGTTAAAAAGTTAAGGGGGAAACCAAATGTTTGATAATCCTGAAATTGATAAACTTATTATTTTTGCATTACTAGGAATGGTTGCGGTATTAGGTATCGCGGTAATTTTCTTGGGCGTAAAAAAGAATACATATTATGTTGATGAAAATGGTGATGAAATTCAACCAGTTTCTAAAGCACAAGCACAAAATAAAGCAGTAAAACAACAAACTAGACCTGTTGAAGTTACACCTGTAAAACCAGTAGAAGATCTTGCATTTGAAAATCAACTTCAAGAAGCAATGGCAGTAAAACCAGCTTCACCTAAAGGTGTTGAACTTACAATTACAATCAATGGATCTTCTCAACAAGTTGCAGTAAATACATTGCCTGCAATGTTAGGAAGAGATAGTAATTCTTGTGAAATTCCAGTTTCAGAACCTGCAGTATCAAGAAGACATGCTAGATTTACAGTAGATAATGGAACATTGTATCTAGAAGATGTTTCAGAACATAACGGAACATTCTTGAATGGATCAAAACTTCCACCTCTTGGTAGAGGAAAAGTAACAGAAGGTGCTAAGATCAATCTTGGTCGAGCAGAAATCATTGTTAATAAGATATTGTATTAGGCTTTCTTAGGGAAGTCTTTTTTGTTGGGAAAAAGAGGAAATGAAGTGCATATTTAATGAGTGCAATATACAATAGTACATATGCATTGGAGGTATTATGGAAAATAATCAAATGATTAATGGATTTAAAGTTATAAAAGTAAATCAAGTGCCTGATGTAAAGGGTACATTATATGAAATGGAACATGTTAAGAATGGCGCAAAGCTTGCGTGGCTAGATAGAGAAGATGATAATAAAACATTTTCGATTGCGTTTAAAACAATTCCTGATAATGATACAGGAGTATTTCATATATTAGAACATTCTGTATTAAATGGATCTCAGAAATATCCAGTGAGAGAACCATTTGTTGAATTGTTGAAAGGAAGTATGCAGACTTTTTTAAATGCGTTAACTTTTCCTGATAAAACAATGTATCCTGTATCTTCTAGAAATCAAAAAGATTTTATGAATTTAATGTCTGTATATATGGATGCAGTTTTTCATCCAGCAATCTATACAAATCCTAATATCTTCTATCAAGAAGGATGGCATTATGAAATTCGTAAAGAAGAAGATACGCCAGTTTACAAAGGTGTTGTATTAAATGAAATGAAAGGTGCGTTTTCTTCTGTTGATGAAATTATCATTAATGAATTAAATCGTATGTTATTTCCAGATAATTGTTATCAATTTGTTTCTGGTGGTGATCCTGAACATATCACAGATCTATCCTATGAGAAATTTATCGAAACACACCAAAAGTTTTATCATCCAAGTAACGCAAGAGTGTGGTTAGATGGAAGTATTGATATTGATGCCGTAACAAAGTTTATCAATGAAGAATATTTCTCTCAATACGAAAAAGAAGATATGAATTTTGATATTCCTTTCCAGAAGGAAAAAGAAGCACAACATCATAAAGTGATGTACGAATTATCAAGTGATGAAAGTGAAGAACATCGTACACAGATTGCCTTAGCTAGAGTTGTATCTTCTTTTGATCAACCAGTGAAGAATATTGCGTGGGGTGTTTTATCTACAGTTTTGGTTTCTTCAAATGAATCAGAATTAAAGAAAGCTATCATTGATGCGAATCTAGGTGAAGATGTAGAACTAGATATTTATGATGGTATTCAACAACCTTGGATCGTTATGTGTATTCGCAATACAGATGAAGAGAAATATGATGCAATCATGCATGCAATCAAAGAATGTGTTGAAACAATGTTAGAAAAAGGATTGGATCATGAAGTAATTCTTGCGACATTGAATCAGATGGAATTCAGATATCGCGAAAAGCATGAACCGGCAGGTGTAATGTTTGCGCAAAGAGCGTTAGAAACATGGTTATATGACGGAGATATTACACAAGGATTTTCATTAGGTTCTGTTTTTGAAGAATTACGTCAGAAAGTAAATGAAGGTTACTTTGAGGAATTGATGAAAGAATTTTTCTTGTCTGATCATGTATCTACTTTAGTTGCGGTTCCTTCCACAAAATTAGGAGAACAAAGAATCCAACACGAACAAGAAAAACTATTACACGCAAAAGAATCTTGGAAAGAAGATATCCAAAAATATATTGATATCAATCAAACATTAGATACTTGGCAAGCAACGTCAGATACTACAGAACAAATTAATACTTTACCAAAATTAACACTACAAGATATTTCTAATCAACCAATTGATTATCCATATGAAGTAATTCATGAAAGTGGTGTGGATATCATTGTTCATCCACAAGAAGATACAGGTATCGTATATATGAATTTCTACTTTAATCTTGCAGGTGTAACGGTAGATAAATTACCTGCGTTAGGTTTATTTGTATCCTTATTAACAAATTTACCAACTAAAAATAAAACTGTAGAACAACTACAAAGTGCAATTCGAAAAGATCTAGGTGGTCTATCATTTGGTTTAGATTCTTATTCCAAATCACATGAACATGAATCTTGTTTACCATTATTGGTGGCAAGTGCATCATGTTTGAAACAAAATACAAAACAAGCAATTTCATTGATTTTAGAAGTCGCAAAAGAAACGATTTTTGATGCAGATAAAATATTACCAATTTTGAAACAAGAAAATGAAGCATTAAGACAAGGATTAAGTGCGTCTGGTCAAAGTTATGCGATGAGAAGATGTGCAGCACATAATAGTGCAGAAGGTGTATTCCGTGAATATGTTGGTGGATATGCATCTGGTATTTTTGATAAGAATTTGGAAAAGAATTATGCATCTCAAATTGATGAATTCATCAATGATTGTACGTTATTCCAAGAAATCTTATTTTCTAAAGCACGTTGTACGGCATCGATTACTGGAAATGAAAATTTAGATGTCGTTAAAGACTTTGTAAGTCAATTAAATACAGTAGATGCAATCAAAGCGAAAGTACATTATCCATTATTAAAAGAAAAGAAAGAATTCATTCAAATATCTGGTGGAGTATCTTATAGCGCAATCAATCAAAATATTGAAGTGATAGGAGAAAAGTATTCACCAGTACTCAATGTTTTATCTCATTTATTAACATATGATTATTTATGGAATGAAGTACGTGTCAAAGGTGGTGCGTATGGAACAGGTTTCGCAGTAAATTCAAATGGGAATATTGGAGCATATTCTTATCGTGATCCAGATGTAAAAAATGCGCTACATGCGTATCAAAATATCTATCAAAGAATTGATGAAATGAATACAAGTAATGAAGATTTAACACAAATGATCATAGGTACGATTGCCTCTAGTGAACCGTTGTTGTCTTCTTTAGGAAAGATCAGAGTTGCGGATAGATTCTATTTCACAGATATTTCTTATGCGGATAGACAAAAGAATCGTGAAAAGATCATTTCTACAAAAGCAGATACATTAGGAAAGTATGCCAGTGTTTTAAAGGAGGCAATGGAAGAAGCATGTATTTGTGTTGTTGGAAATGAAGAAACATATGAACAATTAAAAGAAGAAGGTTATACAAAATTAGAAATGATTTAATCTTCTGAAAGGGGGTTTTATGTCAAAGAAAAAATTTGAATCAAAAACAGAATTAGTATTATTTTTTCTGAATGGTTCAAAGAGATATTTTATTGGAGCTATTTTCTTTGCGTGTTTGGTATCTTTACTAGATATGATCAATCCTAAGATCATATCGTATACCGTAGATTCTGTATTATCAGATTCTACTAAAGCATTACCAACATTCATTGAAAATATCATTCAATCTTTTGGTGGGAATGCATGGTTAAAGAATCATTTAGGTGTGATTGCCTTATGTGTGATTTGTGTTTCACTTGTTGGAGCACTTTGTAGATTTTTGTTTAATTTATTGAATACAAAAGGTGCAGAAAAATTAGTACATACAATGCGTAATGAATTGTTTGATCATATTCTACATTTACCATTTTCATGGCATTCTGAGAATCAAACAGGTGATATCATTCAAAGATGTACATCAGATGTTGAACAAATCAAGATATTTTTATCTGAACAATTAACAGTTTTATTTCGATTTATTATATTGATTGCATTAGCGATATATTTCATGTTAACGATCAATAGAAAACTAACACTTGTTGCCGCAATATTTATTCCAATCATCATTGGTTATTCTTTATTCTTTCATAAAGGAATTGGAGAATCTTTTGAAAAAGTAGATATTGAAGAAGGTAAATTATCTTCTATCGCACAAGAAAATTTAACAGGTGTTAGAGTTGTTCGTGCTTTTGGAAGAGAATCATATGAAAGAGAACGCTTTGAAAAACAAAATGAATATTACACATCAATGTGGGTTCATTTAATGAATCTTTTGGCTGCTTTCTGGGCATCGGCAGATTTATTCTCTTATCTACAAATCATGTGTGTATTGGCATATGGTGCAGTTTTATGTGTGAATGGAGAAATGAGTGCAGGAGATTATATCGCATTTAATTCTTACGCAAGCATGTTGATGTGGCCAATTCGTATGTTAGGAAGAGTCATTGCGAATTTATCCAAAGCTGGAATATCAATTGATCGTTTGATGTATATCATGAATAGTGAAGAAGAGCAAGATAAACAAGACGCTAAAGAAATTGATATGCATCAAGATATTGTATTTGATCATGTTTCTTTTCAATATGAAAATGGAACTTCAGAAATCTTAGAAGATATTTCTTTTGAAGTAAAAGCAGGTACAACTGTTGGTATATTAGGTGGAACAGGATCTGGTAAAAGTACATTGATGTATTTGTTAGATCGTTTGTATGAGCTAAAAGATGGAGAAGGTTCTATTACCATTGGTGGTGTAGATATTAAAGATATTAAATCGGATTGTTTGAGAAGAAACATTGGTATGGTTCTACAAGAACCTTATCTATTCTCTAGAACTTTAGAAGAAAATATTGCGATTGCTTTACCAGATATGGATCAAGAAAAAGTGCGTTTAGCTGCTAAAGTTGCATCTTTAGATCACGCAATTGAACATTTCCAAGAAGGCTATCAAACTTATGTTGGTGAAAGAGGTGTTACTTTATCGGGTGGACAAAAACAAAGAACTGCTATAGCGCAAATGTTGATTTCACAACCACCAATCATGGTATTTGATGACTCACTAAGTGCAGTGGATGCAGAAACAGACGCAAAGATTAGAAACGCCTTAAAAGAAAATGTTGGTGATTCTACAGTTATTTTAATTGCACAAAGAATTACAACATTAATGAATGCAGATTTGATTCTTGTGATGGACAATGGAAAAATCATTGAAAGAGGCACACATGATGAACTCATCCAACAAGATGGCATATACAAAAAGATCTATGATCTACAAAGTCGTAGTTCTTCGGAGGTTTCACAATGAAAGAAAATAAGAATGTAAAATTAAAATATTTTGGAATTCCAAAACTTCTTCCATTTGTTAAACCATATCGTAAAATTATGATTACAATGATTATCATTGGTGCTTTATCTTCTTTGATTGATTCTATTTATCCATTATTTAACCAATATGCATTGAATCATTTTGTCGCATTAAAAACAACAGATACATTGATTCCATTCATCATTGCGTATTTAGTTATATTAATTCTATTTGTTATTATGAACTATATTAGTTGTTCTTATGCAGGAAAAATAGAAATGAATGTAAATCGTGATTTAAGAAATGCTTCTTTTAATCACCTACAAGAATTATCATTCTCATATTTCAATCAAAATAATGTTGGATATGTTCATGCAAGAGTAATGAGTGATACTGGAAGAATTGGACAACTTGTATCATGGGATTTAATGGATATAGTTTGGCAAGGTTCCTATTTAATATTCATTATTATCAATATGGCACTCATCAACACACAATTAGCTCTATATATTATGTTGATTATTCCAGTTGCAGTTATCATGATTGTTTTCTTCCAAAAAGAATTAATTACATTAAATAGAAAGATCAGAGAAATCAACTCTAAGATTACTTCTAATTTTAATGAAGGTATTACAGGTGCGAAGTCTATTAAAACGCTTGTTGTAGAAAATAAGATTAATTCAGACTTTGATAGAGATAGTCAAGATATGGAAACTACATCTGTTAGAGCTGGTAAAGTATCTGCCGCCTTTACTTCTTTAGTAACAATGTTATCGTCGATTACATTAGCGATCGTTTTATGGAAAGGTGGAAAGATCAACCAAGAAGGTGTGATTTTGATTGGTACATTATCTGTATTTATGACATATGCATTGAATATGTTAGAACCAATCCAAAACATCGTAAGTTCGATTTCTAGATTAATTGCGATACAAGTTAATATTGAAAGATTCACAACATTGTTAGAAACAGAATCAGATGTTGCAGATCGCCCAGAAGTCATTGAAAAGTATGGTGATACATTTCATCCAAAAAGAGAAAATTGGGAAACATTATATGGAGATGTTGAATTCAAAGATGTTTCCTTTAAATACCCAGATGGAAATGAAATGGTGCTAGAACACTTTAATTTAGTAGTTCCACAAGGTACGAATGTCGCAATCGTAGGAGAAACAGGTGCAGGCAAATCAACATTGGTAAATCTTGTTTGTCGTTTCTTTGAACCAACGGAAGGACAAGTTTTAATTGATGGAAAAGACGCAAGAGAAAGATCACAATTGTGGTTACATTCCAATATTGGTTATGTTCTTCAAACACCTCATTTATTTTCAGGATCAATTCGAGATAACTTAAAATATGGAAATCCAAACGCAACAGATGAAGATATTTGGAAAGCTTTAAAGTTAGTAAATGCTGAATTTGTAATTGCGAAAATGGATAAAGGATTGGATTCTCAAGTTGGTGAAGGTGGAGATCTATTATCTACAGGTGAAAAACAATTGATTTCGTTTGCACGTGCAATTCTTTCTGATCCAAGAATCTTAGTATTAGATGAAGCAACTGCATCCATTGATACACTTACTGAAAAAGCAATTCAAGATGCAATCTTTACAGTTATTAAAGGAAGAACATCCTTTGTGATTGCACATAGACTTTCTACGATCGTTGACGCAGATGTGATTTTGGTTGTTAAAGATGGAAAGATCATTGAAAGAGGTAAACATGCGGAACTTATGAAACAACATGGTTACTACTATGATCTCTATACAAGACAATACGAAGAAATGGCAACAAATATCATTTCAGAACAAGGATAAAGAAATACCTCTTCTCATAAAGAAGGGGTATTTTAGATTTCTATAAAATCTTCATTATGGAATGAATAAGCATATGCAGTAATAGAACAATTTGGATACATGATTTGTAATGCTTTTTTGTATGTGTTTAATTGTGAAGCATACCGATTCTTGATTTCTTCATTGGTCGTGTTATCAGTTTTATAGTCAATGAGAATGATTTCAGAATCTGATATTGCGACAAAGTCCATTGTTCCTGTAATACGTTCATTGTTTTGATCAACATAAAATGGGAATTCTTTCTTTATTTGCATTGTTAATGCTTTTTGATAGATTTCACTATGAGAGAAATGTAATATCTTTTCTTTATCAGATTTTGTTAGATCAAATGCATCTAAATCATGCATAGTCCATTCACTATTTGGCAATGCTTCCATTGTTTCATGGATTTTTGTTCCATAGTTTGTTCCAGAAAGTTTACTTGTAGGATCTAATGGAGGTAATTGTTTTACCTCTGTAGAAGATGGTGTATATAAATCTGGAAGTTTTTGAGGTTGTATTTTTAAGTGTGGAAGTTTGGAAACATAGTTTCTAGAAAACGCATGATGTTTTTCAACATCCATTTCTTCAATATCACACATCTCAAAATATGGATCATTAATCATGGCATTGATAATTAAACCTGTCATACCATTTCTTTGACTTAATAAAGATAAATCAACATCTTGTTCAACAAGATCTTTTTTTGTAGCATCCACAATAAATAATCTTTTTTCAGCACGTGTAATCGCAACATATAAAAGACGAATAAATTCTTCAATATCTTCTAAATTAGAATGATATTCTACTGCCATTCTTTGGATCGTTGGACGTTTTACACGATTAGGCATTGTAAGATGTGTAATGCCTAATTTCAAAACATCATCAATCATGACTGCACTAGAAGTATCTCTAAATCGATTCTCAGAAGTACTCCATAAAAATACATTCGCATATTGTAAACCTTTAGATTGATGAATCGTTGTAACAGTAACAACATCATCATCTTTCCCTTTAGATACGGCTTCGGATGATTTTTCATCTTCACTTGCTTCCATGACTTCTAAGAAATCTTGTAAAGAAGCGATCTTACTATTGGAAACAACTTCAAATAAATAATCGAAATTTGCTTTTTGAGCGTCATTTAAACGATTATAGAACTCATGAGAAATACTGATTCTTGTTAATAGTTCTAGTACACCTTTATATTCTGCAATTTGTCTTAATTCTTTAAATTCATCAAGTATTTCTTTATGTTTGATACAAATACCATCATAAATCGTTCCATATTGAATCTTTAGACGTGCTAAATCATTATCAGAAAAGTTGTAGTAATGAGAAACAAGAACAGAAATCAATGAAACCTCATCTTTTGGATCTTTGATTACTCGAATCATCGCTAAGATTGTTTGACATAATTCAGATTGATAGAAACCTTCGCGTGCATCAATCATATAAGGAATATTATATTGATCAAATGCAGAACGAATGATAGCTTTATCTGCATGTGATCTTACAAGAATACAAAAATCTTTGAATCTTAAAGATGAATCTTCATTCTTCATTGTAAGAATCTTTCTTGTGATCCAATGGGCTTTTTGTTCTTTTCCACCAAGTTCATCTTCTTCACTTTTCTCTCCTAAATGAATCAAAGCGAATTCTACAGGAACAATACCTTCTTTTTGTCGATCAGAACCAACAGATACAGTATCTAATTCCGTATATGAATCTTTACAACCATCTACGTTCATAATTCTTTGGAATAGATGATTTGAGAATTCAACAATGGAATTCATAGAACGAAAGTTATGTCGTAATGTGATTTGAATCGTATCTTCATCCATCATAAGATTTCTCATCAAAGAAGGTTTTGCTTGACGGAAACGATAGATTGATTGTTTCACATCTCCAACGCGAAATACATTGTGACCATTAGAAATCATATCTATGATTGCGTTTTGTAAGTCAGAAGTATCTTGAAATTCATCAACCATGATTTCATCAAATGCATCTTGTAGAATATGCGCAACTGTATTTTGATTCGCACATAGAATATTGAAAGCATAACGTTCCATGTCAGAAAAATCCATAACAGCGTTTTCTTGTTTTTCTAAAATAAAGATTTCCCAAGTGCGTTTAGATAATTCAATTAATGTTTCTGTTAGTTTTGTTAAATCATTATGATCTGCAATTAATTGTTTCTCATCATAGTTTTCCGCAAGAAGTGCTTTGATGCCATCTTCTTGTTTTTTTCTAGATGCTTTATAAGATACGTTTTCTTTAGAACCTGGTTTTGTGGTAGAAAGAGCTAATGTTTCTAATGAATTTGAATACATTCCATAATTGTGATTTTTAATCGCATTAATACAATTATGAATTCGATTTTCTCTTTGTTGAATCAAATCATAATCTACTTTTGCGTCACCTTCACCAAATTCTCTCATTTGTTTGGAATAGGATAATAACATTTCTAGTTTTAATTGAATGCGAGAATAAAAACAATCTAATGTAATATCTGGTAAATCAGATAAACGTTGAATGGTTTGATAAGAATTCTTTGCGTCTACATACCAAGCTTCAGGATCAATCATACTTTGTGCGTGTTGATTAATTGAATGTACAATTGTTTCTAAGGAAGTATAATCTTCTGCACGTGCAGAAAAATAACGCAATAGTTGATATATACTTTGTTCATCTTGATCAATAAATTCTTTTAATGCTGTTTGATAAGCAGTTTGTTTATAAAGTGTAACACTACCTTGTGATAAGATGCTTTGTGTTGTAGCAGGATCCAATCCAATAACAGAATAATATTTTTTTATGATCGTTAAACAATAAGAGTCAATTGTAGTGATATTAGAAGCTTCTAATTCAATTAATTGTTGCGTTAACCATTGTTTTTCTTTTTCGTTTGTTTCTTCAAGAAATGCAGCGTGTAATTCAGAAGCTAAACGCTTTTTCATTTCAGAAGCTGCAGCAGCAGTAAAAGTCATTGCGAGGATTCTAGATACACGTACATGATCTTGTACAACTCTCTTTTTTAATCTTTGTACAAGAACACCAGTCTTACCAGCACCAGCAGAGGCAGAAACTAATATATTTTTACCCAAAGCATTCACTGCTTGATATTGTTGTTCATCGAGCTGTATTGCCATTTTATTCCTCCTCTTTAATTAATGGTTTGATTTTGCGTTTTTCTCCATGGAATCTACAGATACTTTTGTAGTTGCAGTATAAACATGCATTTTCATCTGGAGAACATTCAATTTCTCCGTTTGTAATATGTTCATAGAAATATTCATAAATCGTTAAGATCCATTGTTCAACATCCTCATAATTCTTTGTGCGATTTAAGGATGAAATGTGATTTCCTGATTCATCTAATTCTGTTGTACGATCTGTAAAAGTCCAACCACTTAGTTTTCTTTCAGCGTTTGTACGACTCTGTTCTGTTTCAGGATCCCACTCTGTTTCAACCAATTCTTTTTTGATGACTTTCTTTGCATCTACAGAATAAGCCTCTTCTTTTAGTGAGAAATAGTAAGCGCCAGCTGGTGTTTTTTGAAATAATCGTTTTGCGATAATCAAATAAGATAATAATTGTAGTTGCACACCCGCTTTAACTTTCGATTCACTTAATGTTTTTGAAGAAGATTTTAAATCGATGATTCTTAACATTTCATTTCGATATGCATCAATACGATCAATGATACCTACAAGATGTACATGTTCTGTAATATCTTCATGAAATCGATATTCTACTTCTTCTGGTGTAAAAGAATTACAGTTTTCAAAGTCTTTGAGAAATGCACAAGATAATAACACACCTTGTATAATTCTTTCTTTCGTGATTTTATTAAAAGAAGTTTGTGTAGGGTGTAATATATCTAATATTTCAAAAGCTGGTTCTAAATAAGAACGAATTTGTTCTTCATTGATTTCTGCATATTTTTTAGCGTAATCATGTACACTTGTTTCAAATATTTTATGTTGGATCGTACCTATACTTGCTGCATCTAAAGTAGGTTCGTTATTTTGATAGATTTTTAAACCGGATTGAATGAAATAGGAATAAGGACACATAAAATAACGTTCAATCGTTGAAATAGAGCCTGTAATCTTTCCGTTTTTCACAAATAACTTTTCAGCTAAAGAAGGATCTAATACATGATTTTTTTTCTTTTCTGGTTCTAAAGAAAGAAGTTCCCATTTGTTTTGTTTGATTGGATATTGATTTTCAATATCAAAAGATAATTGAATATCATGTCCCTGATAATCATTTGTGAAATAAGAATAGATCAATTCTTCTTTGCCGCTATTATCAACCCAAGATAATTGACGCATATACATTTCATATCTTTTATCTTGATGTGGATATTTGTCTACCTTTTCTAGATAACTTTCATCAAATAATCCTGTGCATTTTGGAACACCAGGATAATTAGCACCACTAACAGAAGTGACATATGTAATTTTTCTAGGATCAATAGGATGCGTTAAATCTGTGATAATACAAAAGTTAGAATCTAAAACTTGTTCATCTACTTTCAAATTTTCTAAAGCTCTTGCGAGAAATAAAACATCATCTAATGTTTGAATGTAAGGCATAGATTCCATGATTGTCTTACGCATTTGAATACCGATTGTTAATTCTGCTTTTTGTGTTAAATATGGTGACTTTTGTAGTATCGTAAACGCATGATAAACAAGTTCAGTTGGATCACTATAATTCACTAAACAAAACAAATCTTCAGAAATACAATCATAATAGTTCTTTGCCTTTTTATATGTTTCTTTAAATTGTTTCGTTTCCCTTTCAAAGATATCAAATGGAATATCGTTAGGAATATTATCAGGCATTGAAATATCCACTAATGTTTGTTTGAAAAATGAAAAACTTTCCGCATCAATTTGTTTTTCAAAAGCATTTTGTTTAAAAGCTTCTAATAAAGAATTTCTATCTTTTTTAATCCCTAAAAGAATCAAAGTTTTAAAGACTTTTGGCAAATGTAATTCTTTTGAAGTTCGTAAAGAAGAAAATGGAATTTCATATCTTTGAAAAACAGATTCATATAAAGAAATAGAACTAGAAGAAGAAAGAATCACATTACATGGTTGATTGTGCCTACAAATATCTTGTGCGATTGCTTCGGCTTCACTTCTAGCGTTTAAAGCATAACGAATTGATACTTTTGGATGATAATGTGGATAAGAAATCATTTCACATTTCTTTTGTAAATCTTGGTAAATAGAATAGTGATACATATCACGGATGAATTGATAATGTAATGTAATATCTTCCGCATTCATATTTTGAATGATATCTTCTTTTTTCTTTAAATTCTTTTTTTCAGAAATATTTAAAGTTAACGCAATTTCGATGATTTGTTTTAACTCTTTCTCATTTGCGTTTGTTTCTGGTAATTCATTAGAGTCAATTTGATAAAGAATACATTCTTTTGTGAAAGAAAGAATTTCATCAATAAATGCAGGATAAGAAAACATTGCTTGATAGATAGGAAACATTTCTTTTCTATCATTTAATAATGAAGATAATTGCATTGATAAAACAATGGAATCATCTTTTTCTTCCTTTAACAATGTGTTGAGAGATTGAATTTGTATATCTGTTACGATGCCATTATTTTCAGATGCAAATTCTCTCATGATTGCATCTTTTTGGTCTATGCTTGCGATAATTGTTTTCATGTCTATATTTTACAATGAAAACAATATTTTTACTGTACCAAAAAAGGTACAGTAAAATTAATATTCAAGTTTTTTTGATATGCTATAATGGAAACTACTCGAAGGGAGCTACGTCTTTATGAGAAGAGGAAATAACAATTGGTGGATCTGGATCGTTTTATTTATTATTCTAGGTGGAGGAATGAGTTTCCTATTACCACTATTTTTAATCATAGCAGTTGTTGTTGGTATCGCATTAGCTTCAGTTTCTGCTTATAAAAAAAGTGATGCGACTTCTGGATTCCAACAATTTTCATCTTATAAAAGAAAGGAACATTACCAAAGAAGTGAAACGGAATCTAGTAAGGTCGCTAAAATCAATATCTATCTAAGAAAATATTTCCGTACAAGAAAAAGTGTAAATGTTGTTGATAGCGTTGAATTACGATTAAGAGATGAACAATATGCTTCTTTATCTTCTTTAGATGTTTATAGAAACAATGCATATATTTGTTCTTTCAATGATTATCACAGAAGATATCCAGAATCATATCAAGCAATTCTCAATGATTTATTAAGACTTGTTTCTAATGCACCAATTCAAGATGAAGTAATAGATGCAGAAGTTGTAGAAAATCCACAACCAAAACAACAAGAAAAACCCAAAACTTCTTCTAATAATGCAGCACAGAGTTTCATTGATGAAATCAATCATTTAAATAATGATATTCCAGATGAAGAAATCTCAAATGGTTTATATGAAACTTGTGCACTATTAAAACAAATTCAAACATTAGAAGAAAAATTTCCAAATTCAAAAGATAAACTCAAGAAGCTCTATGAATATTATCTTCCAATCCTAACAAAAATCTTAAAACAATATCGAAACTTACAATACGCAAAAACAGATTCTGCTTATGAAGAAACAAGAGAAAAGCTTACAAAAACAATTCATTTAATTAATGATGCGATGGGAAAAATCATTTCTTCTATGACAGATGAAGACTTTATTAACTTATCCGCAGATATTTCTACTTTAGAAGCAGTTCTAAAGAAAGATGGTTTAACGGATGAAGGTACAATGAAATCTACAAATAGGTAATCATTATGACAGATAAAAATGAGGAAAAGAATCGTCTTTGGAATGAAGTTTTTTCAAAAAAGAGAACAAATGAAGTAGACGAAGAAATTAATCTTACATTAGATGCACCAAAAGATACAAAGTCACAATCAACAACAGAAACGATTTTAAAAACTGCAGACAAGGCAATGCAGGAATTAAATCGCATTCTCAGCAAACAAAAAGAAGAATTAGATCAAATGCATGAAGACCTCACAAAATCCGATCAAACAGATATTGATATTCATGCATTAGAAGAAGAAATTGAAAAAGATTATGGTGTAAAAGAAACCATTCAAGAATTTGATAACGCAAAAGTATTTCAAACAATCGAATCTAACGTACAAAAGAAAATTTTAGGACAAGATAACGCTGTAAAAAAATTATGTGTTGCCTTTAGAAGACCTTTTGTTATGGGAGATAACGAAAATGGTGTTAAAAATGTAGTGCTTGTTCATGGACCACATGGTTCAGGAAAACACGCAGCTATTTCAGAAATCACAAAAGAATTAAGTGATCAAAAGATCTTTCAAACAAGTGAAGTATATACAATGGATCTTTCCCGTTATACTTCTGCTTCACAAGAACAAATCTTCTTATTAGATTTATATGAAGCTTTGAATAATGAAAGTTCTGTTATTTGTTTTGAAAAGTTTGAATCTTGTTTTGCGTCATTTTTAAGAATGATTCAATCTTTAGCGGTTGATGGTAAAGTTCTATTAAACAAGCGTTATGTTGTTTCAAAAGGAGCACTTGTTGAAGCACAAACAGGTTTGGTACAAGATTCTATCGATTCTCTAACAATCAATGGAAAATATTTATTCTTTATTACAAGTGGAAAAGTATCTGCAGTACAAGATGCATTTGGTGCAGATTTTATGTACCATGTGATGGATGATATTGAATTTGTGACTTTAGATGATGAAACAAGTAGTGCAATCATTGTTCAACAAGTTAGTAATTTAGAAGAAAAATGTAAAAATCAATTACATATCGTAATTCATGTAGATGAAAGTATTCGTAGTTGGATACATACACATTTTGATAAAACATTAGGTGCAGATTCCATTCGTTCTATTTTCTATGATTTTTATGTATCTTTATCTGCATTCGTTTTAAATGAAAACTTAGGAAGTAATGAAGATATTACATTGAGTGTAAAAGAAAATATCCCATATGCGACTTATCAAGAAAAAACAATGCAGTTATCTAGAGAAAAGAATTCCGCAGAAGAAATCGAAGCAGTGAATAAAGAATTAGATGCAATCGTAGGTTTAGATGCGGTTAAGAAATATATTCGTTCTTTACAAGCGCATATTGCCTTACAGGAAAAAAGAAAACAACAAGGCATGAAGACGGCATCTGTTTCCATGCATATGATTTTTACAGGAAATCCCGGAACAGGTAAGACGACAATTGCGAGATTGTTATCTAGATATTTAAAAGCGATTGGTGTTCTTTCACAAGGGCAGCTTGTAGAAGTGACTAGAGCAGATCTAGTCGCACAATACGTTGGACAAACTGCACCATTAACAATGTCTGTCATTAAGAGTGCTTTAGGCGGTGTTTTGTTTATTGATGAAGCATATTCTTTATATCGAGGAAAAGATGATTCTTTTGGCTTAGAAGCAATTGATACACTCGTCAAAGCGATGGAAGATAATCGTGATAATTTAATTGTTGTTCTTGCGGGATACAAAAAAGAAATGGCAACTTTTTTAGAATCAAATTCAGGTTTGAAATCTAGATTTCCAAATATCATTAACTTCGAAGACTATACAGGTGAACAACTATACAAGATTGCATGTATCCAAGCAAAGTCAAAAGGTTATGAAATTGCAGAGGATGCAAAAGAAGCTTTGATTACATATTTTAATCAAGTTCAAGCAACCAAAGCAGATGAAGCTGGTAATGGTAGACTTGCGAGAAATATGATTGAAGATGCAATCTTAAAACAAGCCGAAAGAGTCATTGATACAACAGATACAAAAGAAATGACAATTCTGAAATTAGAAGATTTTGATTTGTCTGAAAATTAAATAAAAGTAATTTTTGGATTTCATAAAAATTTTGTGAATAAGTTAAAAGAAGGAGAAAAATTTTTAACTTATGAACAATACAACATATAAGAAATTTATGAATCTAAAACTAACTAATTATTGGCTTTTCCCAAGAGTATTTGGAGACTCAAACAATATTGCTTTGTCAAAAGAGATGATTCAAAGATGTATTGGCCGAGAAATCGAAAAAATATCACTTATCATACCAGAATGCAATGAAGATGCAGGATACCTGACACACGGTGTAAGATATGACGTTAAATTTAAAGGTGATAATAAAATTTACATTGTTGAAATGCAAAACTATTATGACAGTTTGATTAAAAGAGCGAATTATGAAGCGGCTGTAACGATGGTAAATGAGTTTGATCCAGGAAAAGGTTATGATAAACTACAAGATATTTTGGTGCTTTATATTTGCACATATGATTTTTTTGGTTTTGGAAAAGCAAGATATGTGATTGAACAGAAGCTACAAGGTTTCCCAGAATTGAAATTAGATTCAAATATCACTACAATAATAATGAATACAACAGCTAGAAGCGAAGAAAAAGATCTTGATGCATTAATGAGATATTTAAATAATGCAAATGCAGAAGACTCATTTACAGAACAGTTAGACGAAACCATTCGAACAATCAAAAGAAATCAGATAACACGAGGTGATTTTATGACACTTGAAGAAGTAATAAAATTCGAAAGAAAACTTGAAGCTGAAGCGCAAAAGAAAACTGACATGATTGAAGTTTGTAAGAAATTGCTTTCTAAGAATATGAGTATCAGTGATATTGTAGATTGTACTGGATTGAGCGAAGAACAAATTAAAGAAATACAAAATCAAAATTAAGAGATATGCAAATATCTCTTTTTTCTATATGAGGTATGTTGTTAATGATATAATACTAACGATTGAGGGTTTATTGTATGAAGAAAATTATTCCATTGTTTTTATCAACTTTATTAGCATTTTCAAGTATGAATGTATCTTTTTTATATGCGGAAGGTGATGAAGAAACAACTGAAGAAAATCTAATTGAAAGTAATTCTTTTAGAATCCTTTTTACAAGTGATCTACAAGATCATATTTTATCTAGTAAAGTTGTTGATGGAGAAGAAACGAAAGAAGTTGGTGGATATGCACGACTCGCAAATGTTATTAACATGAACCGTACAGAGGATACCATTGTTATTGATGGTGGAAATTTCTCTACAGGTACTTCTTTTAGTACACTGAATTCTACAAATGCACCAGACTTAACTTTATTATCTACAATTGGATATGATGCGATTGCGTTAGGTGATGAAGAATTTACTTTTGGAACACAATCTTTATCTGATATGATCTATGTATCAGAAAATACAACGACTTTGTTAACAGGAAATCTATCATATGGCGATTCTGATTCCAGCAAATCCCTAAAAAATGCACTTTCTTCTAAAGGTGCTGCTTCTTATAAAATCGTTGAAAAGAATGGCGTGAAGATTGGATTGTTTTCTGTCATCAATGATGAAAAAGAAATCACAAGCGATGTGACTTTAAATGATGCAGTAGCTAGCGCAAAAGATATTGTTTCTTCTTTACAACAAGAAGGCGCAGACTATATCGTTGCGATTGCGCATGGTGGAAATGAGTTTGCACATAAAATTGCGAAAAAAGTAAATGGTATCAATACCGTTATTGCTGCGTGTGATACAGAAGCCAATACAAAAATCGAAAAAGAAGAGGATGTAAATATTGTTTCTTGTGGAGACAATGGACAATATTTAGGAGTATTAGATATTCAAAAAGATTCTTATACGATTGATGGTTATCAATTAGTAGAAATTACTACAGACATTGAAGAAAATGAAGATATTAGAAATCGTATTAACGATTATAAAAACAATGTTAGTTCACAAATCTTTGAATCTTATAGTTTATCCATGGATGATACTTTAGCGAACAATCCATATAACTTTACAGAAATTGATCATACAACAAGTGATTTGGTAAATAACAATACAGCGGATCTTGTTACAGATGCATATGCGTATGCATATGATGATTGGTATACAGATTGGTATGATAATTGGAAAGCGAACAAGAAACAATTGTTGAAGGAAGCACAATCTCTTTTAGAAACAGATACAACAGAAGAACAATCTGAAGAATCAACCGATACGCAACAGGCAACTCCAACACCAGATCCTGAAGTTACAAAACGAATTGAAGAAATTCAAAATATGAAACCAACGGTCAAGAAAAGAGCGATTGGTCTTATCTCACAAAAGGAAATTCAAGGCACATTCACAAAAGATCAAATCAGTACACAAGATGCATACAATGTTGTTCCTAATGGTATTGGAAGTGATGGAAGTTCTGGAGAATCATTGTTACTTGTATTCTTAAAAGGATCTGATATTCGTAAATTATGTGAATATGATGCAACAGTCACAAGAAATACAAATCTAGAAGATCAATTATTCTTCTCAGGATTAAAATATACATATAGTGATTATAGACAAGATGATAATCATGTAGAAGAAGTCTATATTGATGCAGTGAATGATTACTATATTCCTGTAAAAAATGATGATCTATATCCAGTTGTAACGACACTATCTTTAGCGAAAGAATTATTGAATCTTTCTTCTAAAACAGATGGAACATATGAGATTCAGTACTATGATGAAAATGGTGATAAGATTGATAGTCTATCAACTAATGTATTAACTTATAAAAATAAAGAATTAAAATCTTATAAAGCAATCGCATCTTATGTATCTGAAATGAGTAGAAATCATGAAGGAACAGCTGAAGTAACTTCTACGTACAATACTGCAAGTGAAAACAAGAAAAAAGATACAGAATTTACATTGACAGGTTTCTTCAAAAATACAACAAAGATCCAATTGATTAAATATGTTGAATATATCATTGGAATACTTGTATTCTTAATTGGAATCAAATTAATTTCATATATCATTAATTACAGAATAGAAAAGAAAGAAAATAAAAAGGAGAAAGATGATGAGTGAAAACAAACAAGCGCAAGCAGAAGAAATTACATTAA
>CAVLCI010000033.1:0-17832 GCA_963661415.1 Bifidobacteriaceae bacterium
GGGTGTGATAGCTAAGCTAACGTAGCTTCCTATAGCTTTGGCAAGCCAAGAAGCTAAGGCTAGTCAACAAAGGCTTTTACAAGCCCCCACTTCAAGAAATCCTTAGATTTCTAAGTGGTGAGTTGTTGACTATATTTCTCCTTTTAAATAACGGTGAATCATTTCTGAAGTAATACTAGCATCATCTAATGGATCAACAAAGGAATCTTTTCTTGTCACCCACTCAGCAATCTTTAACTCTTGATCATCCAATGAAATGGATTGATTCCCATGTGCGTATGCAACAAAAGTAAATATTAAAGAGGATGACCACGCCCATGGTTGGTCTTTATAAAATGTAAGATCTGTAATTGTAAGCCCTGTTTCTTCTTTTGCCTCACGAATGGCAGCCTCTTCTGCAGTTTCTCCGATTTCAATGAATCCAGCAACCAAAGCATACTTTGCGTATGCGGCGTGTGCATATTTTGTTACTAATAGTTCATCTTGATCATTTTTGATTGCGACGATAACAACAGGATTGATTCTAGGGAATACAAGATTACCACAATTTGGACAATGCATCGCTCTTTCTTTTGTATCATCTTCCATTCTTGAAGAACATCTTCCACAAAAAACATTATTTCGATACCAATCATAAAGATGCCATCCTGTAATAGCCGCAAATGCATCTGCTTTTGGTTCATATTTTCTTAAAGATTGAATATCTAAAGAAATTGGATGTAGAAACATCAAATCTCCTAAGTAATAATTTGTTTGATCGATTTGAAAAAGATAACGTAATGTTATTTCTTGGGAAATGTCTGAATAATGATAAAAAGAACGATCTTCTTTTAATAAAATATTTCTACCATCATAAGAAAGAATGACATCATCTTTTTTAGGAGAAACAGGATTGTAATGATTTTTGAATTGATGTGGAATAATTGTCTGATACATAGTAAGAAATGACCCTCAACAATATAATTATACAGAAAAAAATTTTTGAAAAATAGACTATTCTTTAAAAATAAATAGATTATATTATAAGTACAAACAAAGAAGAGCTCTTAAAAGAAAAGGAGGAGTTCATATGAAGGAGATTCTACTCGAATATTAATTATGTTCTTCTAATTATGATGCAGAAATAATTGGGAGAACAACAAAAAGTACCATTGATTTTCACAAAGATTGGAAGATCAAAAGAAAAATAGAAAGTAGAAAAGTCTGCATAAGAGTCAGACCAATGGACAATCTAAGTTAACAATTGAATAATGAAATGATTCAAGAATAATCTTGATGAAAATTAGATAACAGTATCTAAAAGAATAAGAGGTAAAAAATTAAAGTTAGATATAAAAAAACACACTTCACATGAAGTGTGTTTTTAATAGCCTAGTTGTTTATTTACAATATTTTCTAATGTTTCTTGATTCAAATAATGAATTAAGTTTCTGTAGAATATTTCAATGACATGGTCATAACTTGCTTGCGCATTAAATCTACCAGAAATGTGAGGTGTGATATATACATTTTCTACATTCCATAGATCCATATTTTTAGGAAGTGGTTCATACTCTAAAACATCTAAACAAGCAGCAGATAGATACTTTTCTTTCATCACTTTCACAAGATCTTTTGTAACGATTGCAGAACCTCTACCAACATTCATGATTACAGCGTCTTTTTTCATTTGATGTAATCTTTCATAATCAAATAGATGTATCGTTTCTTTTGTTTCTGGCAATGACAAAACAACAATATCCATATTTGGTAATACAGAATCAATATCATCCATTGTATACAATGCTTCAAGATAATCTGGTGTATCGTGTTTTGTGCGACGAATACCATATACTTTTGCGCCTAATAAGTGCATTGTTTGTGCGTATTTGCTACCGATGCTTCCCATACCAACAGAAAGGATCTTCAAATTGGATATCGTTGGTACAGAACCTAGATTTGTCCATTCGTGTTTGGCGGCTACTTTTTCATACAAAAATAGTTTCTTTGTGACAGCTAATGTACACGCGAGTAAGTGTTCGGATATTGCGATATCATATGCACCAGATGCGTTTGTTAGAAGGATAGATTCTGGTATATCACAATAAGTGTTTGCTCCTGCAGAATCTAATTGGATCCATTTTGTGGAATTATAATCAATCATGTCTTTCTTTGGATTTCCAAAGATGATATCTACATCTTGAAAGTCTTGTTTTTTGACAGTTGTTTTATCTTTGAAGAGACATTGTATATTTGTTTCTTCGAATTTTTGTTTCATTTCATTTGTGATTGGTGTTAAAAATAAAGCTTTCATAAATTGCCTCCAACAATATGTCAATATTGTAGCTATTTTATAAGAAAATAAAAGTATAAAATATAAATAGAAAAAGGAGAATTTCTCATGTTGAAACATATTAAATGGACAGATGTATTAATGTCACTTGCGTATATTGTTGCGGGTGTGTTGTTGGTGATTTTCCCAAATGAAAGTGGACAAGTTATCTCTTATATTGTTGGAGGAAGCGCCATTGTATATGGAATTGTGTCTTTAACTGCATATTTCCTTGCGGATATTCGTGATACGTTATACAACAATCAATTTGTATTAGGAATCATGGCAATCATATTTGGCGTCGCAATCATTGTGAAGAAAGATTTGATTCTTGATTTGATTCCGTTTATTTTAGGATTGTTTATTGTAACAAGTGGATTGATTAAATTACATCGAGCAGTGATTGCTTCTAGAATCAAATATGATGCATCTTTAACATATGCTTTATTGGGAATCGTTTCTATTATATTTGGTGTTGTTGTGATGTTCTTTTTGAGTGGACAAGCTGCACAAAATATTATTTTTACTGTCATTGGTTGTGGGATGATCTATAGTGGATTATCTGATTTATTTATTCAATTCTTTTTAGCGAACAAATTCAATCATTTTATCAAAGCGTTTGAAGATGCATTAAATCAAAAACAAAGCAATATCGTAAATGTGGAAGCAATTGAAAAAACAATAGAAGAAACAGAAGAAGAACACTCTAATATTTAGATATTTTTGTTATCTATGATAGAATGATGCGGCGGAGGTTTTGTAATGTTTAATGATTGGTTTAGTATAGGACCATTTACGATACATGGATATGGTGTGATGATTGCCATTGGTATCTTAGTTGCAGCGTGGCTTGCATCAAAACAATGTAAAAAATATGGTCTTGATTATGAAAATATAGATTCCTTTATTGTATTTGTGATTGTTATTGGATATGTGTTTAGTAAATTGACGTATTGTTTGACGGTGTTTGATCAATTTATCAAAGATCCAATGAGTGCGCTTGGCTCTGGTGGATGGGTCGTATACGGTGGGGTACTTGGTGGTATCTTAGCAGCTGTAGTTTGGTGTAAATGGAAAAAGTGGAAGTTTATGGACTATTTTCCAGTATTAATGCCATGCGTTGCGCTCGCACAAGGATTTGGTAGAATTGGATGTTTCTTTGCGGGATGTTGTGGTGGTGTTGAAACAAGTGCGTGGTATGGAATTCAATTTCCTGCGACTTCTTTAGCTTGGACAACTTCTACAAAGATTCTTCCTACGCAATTAATATCAAGTGCTGGTGATTTTTTGATTTTTGCATTTTTGTACTATAACTTAAACAAAGGAAAACATCCTGAAGATACTGGCGCGTGGTATTTGATTTTATATTCTTTAGGTAGATTTGTGATTGAATTTTTTAGAGGAGATTTGATTAGAGGACAAATTGGTCCATTCTCTACCTCACAATTCATCTCATTATTTGTGTTTGTATTGGGTGCTTACTTGATTTGGAATAGACAAAGGAAAGAGGAAAAGGTATGAAAATTGGGATTGCGAATGACCACTCAGCGGTGGAAATGAAAAAAGAAGTACAAGCGTATTTAGAAAGCTTAGGCTATGAAGTTATCAATTATGGAACAGATACAAATGATTCTGTAGATTATCCTTTGTATGGTCAAAAAGTAGCTGAAGCTGTTGCGAGTGGCGAAATTGATCGTGGTGTTGCGATTTGTGGAACAGGTGTTGGAATTGGACTTGCATGTAATAAAGTAAAAGGTGTTCGTGCATGTACTTGTTCTGAGCCATATAGTGCAGAATATTCTAGACGTCATAACAATGCGAATGTGGTTACTTTTGGTGCAAGAGTCATTGGACCTGAAACCGCAAAACAAATTGTTAAAGTGTTTATGGCAACTGAATTTGAAGGTGGTAGACACGAAAGACGTGTGAATCAATTGATTGACATTGAAAATGAATATTTCAAATAAGAATGGTTGAAAAATCGTTCTTTTTCTTTACAATATTCAAAAAAGAAAAGAGGAATGAAGTATGTATTATTTAGATATGCATTGTGACACGATTACTAGATTATTGAGAAATGCAGATGAAGGAAAAGATTCACCATTAAGAAAAAATGATCTTCATATCGATTTAGAAAGAATGAAGCAATCGAATTATCTCTTACAGAATTTTGCGGTATTTACACCTCTAGGACATGTTGATGATCCGATGTATTTTGCCCTTCGAGCAATTGATAAATATTATGAAGAAATCGATCAAAATACAGATATCATTAAACCAGTCTATTCTTATCAAGATATTTTAAAAAACAAAGAAGAAGGATATATGTCTGCGATGTTGACACTAGAAGAAGGTGCTGTCGTACATAATGATCTTCGTGTTTTAAGAGATTTTTATAGACTTGGTGTTAGAATGATCACTTTAACTTGGAATTATGAAAATGGAATTGCGTTCCCTAACTTTACACCATCAAAAGATATGGATCGTAATGACATGTTAAGACATATCAATGATACAGACGGTTTAACAGAATTTGGCATAGAATATGTTAAAGAATGTAACAAATTAGGAATCATTGTAGATGTATCTCATTTGGGAGATAAAGGATTTTGGGATGTGATTTCTCTATCTACAAAACCTATCGTAGCTTCTCACTCTAACGCAAGAGCTGTTTGTGGTGTAGCGCGTAATATGAGCGATGAAATGATTCTTGCCTTACACAAAAATGGTGGTGTCATGGGAATGAATTATTGCGATGATTTTGTTAGTGATGATAGTGATGGAAGCGTTAAAAATCTAGTGAAACATATTAATCATATTCGTGATCTAGGCTGTTTAGATAATATTGGACTCGGATCTGATTTTGATGGTATTTCTACACGTAAAGAAATGGAAGAATGCGGAAAGATGTATGAACTTGTAGATGCTTTGAAACAAGAAGGTTATACAGAAGAAGAGATAGAAAAGATTTGTTATAAAAATGTATTGCGTGTATACGCAGAAGTTTTGTTATAATGATTTCAATGAGTGATATAACGAAATTAAAACTAGCATACGCAATGAGAGAATGTATGGAAAAGGCAAGTGTGGAAGATATAACGGTACGTTCTATTTGTCAAAAGGGTGACTTTTCTAGACAAACATTTTATCGTTGTTTTCAAGATAAATATGAATTAATCAATTGGTATTTTGATCGTATTTTAAATGAGTCTTTCAAAGAAATGGGAAAAGGAACAACGATTCGTGAAAGCTTGGTTTTAAAGTTTCGTTATATTCAACAAGAACAATTATTTTTTAGAGCTGGTTTTAAAAGTGATGAACAAAATAACTTGACCGATCATGACTTTAAAATGATATTTGCGTTTTATAAGAATCTCATTCATGAAAAGAGTGGTACATATCCAAATCAAGATATACAAGATGTTTTAGAGATGTATTGTCATTCATCTGTTTATATGACAGTGAAATGGATCATGAATGATGATGGCAGAAGTGCAGAAGAATTAGCAGATCTGATGGTTAAAGCAATGCCACATGTTTTATCAGAATTGTTTAAAAAACTAAAAATATTAGCTTAATATCACAGAAATGTGATATTTTTTTGAAATGTTTATGAAAACTGTTTTCATAAATAGTGTAAATGTTTCTGAAAAATGCTTTATATTTTATTGCATGTACTTTCTCAAAGGAATAAACTTGAAACATGATTTGTTAGATAAACAAATGATGATGAGGAGGAAATACAGATGGGCAAGTATATCGTAAAACGTTTAGCTATTGGTATATTGACTCTGTTTATTCTGGCGACGATTACCTTCTTCCTGATGCATGCCATACCAGGAAGTCCATTTGGAGCAGATAATAAGAGTTTAACTGCTGAACAGTATGCAGCAATGGAGGCAAAATACAATTTGGATAAACCATTGTTACAACAATATGGGACTTATATGGTTAATCTATTACATATGGATTTTGGTGAAAGTATTTCAAAGAAGGGTGAACTTGTAGCAGATATCATCATTAAAAGAGCACCAGTTACAGCTAAGTTAGGTGCTTGTGCATTTGTTATTTCAGTCATTGTTGGAATTACACTTGGTATCGTAGGTGCTTTAACGAAGAAGAAATCTGTAAATGGTTTTATTACATTTCTCGCAACGATGGGTGTTTCATTGCCAAGTTTCATTGTAGCGATCTTATTGATGATTTTCTTTGGTGTTAAGTTAAAGATTTTCCCATTGCTTGGATTAAATGATGCGAAAAGTTATGTGTTACCAACGATTGCGTTAAGTATTGGACCAATCGCAATGGTTACTCGTTTAACTAGATCATCTTTAAAAGATGTTATGAATAAAGATTATATCATCTTAGCTCGTAGTAAAGGTACAGATGATATTCGTGTCATTATTAAACATGCGTTAAGAAATGCGTTATTACCAGTTATTACTTATTGTGGACCATTATTTGCGGGGCTTGTTACAGGAAGCTTTGTTGTTGAAACGTTGTTTACGATTCCTGGTATTGGAAAAGAATTTACAAGTTCTGTAACGAATAGAGATTATCCAATGATTATGGGATTGACGATTTTCTTAGGTGCAATCGTAATTATTATGCAGTTAGCGAGTGATATTGTGGCAGCTTTGGTTGATCCACGTATCAAGGTGAAGAGTTAGGAGGGTGAATCATGTCAGAAGTAAAAATGAAATATGATCCATCCATGTTTGAAAAGTTGGATGATAGTGAAAAGAATGATGAAGCCATTGCGATGGAATCAAAAACATTCTTACAAGATACTTGGAGAAGATTCTCTCAAAATAAACTTGCGATATTTGGGTTGATTGTAATTTTGATTATGATTGGAATGGCAATCTTTGTCCCAATCTTTTCCAAATATACATATGATGGACAAGATTTAGCGAATACAAATAGTCTTCCTTCCGCAATTCATTTACTCGGAACAGATAAGCTAGGAAGAGATATCTTAGTACGTGTATGTTCTGGTATGAGAGTTACACTTGCGATTGGTTTTGCCTCAGCTGCAATCAACTTGTGTATTGGAATTATCTATGGAGGATGTGCTGGTTACTTTGGTGGAAGAGTTGATATGACATTGATGAGAATTGTAGATATCATCGATTCTGTTCCATCTTTGTTATATACAATCATGATTTTGATGGTATTTGGAAATAGTATCTTTTCAATGATGCTTGCGATTTCTTTGACTTCTTGGATTACAATGGCACGTCAAGTTAGAGCGCAAGTCATGAGTTTAAAAGAAATGGAATTTGCGATGGCTGCGAAAGTTATTGGTTGTTCCGATATTCGTATCTTATTAAAACATCTTGTAGTCAATGCATTAGGACCTATCATTGTTTGTTTGACAATGATGATTCCTTCCGCAATTTTTACAGAAAGTTCATTGAGTTTTATTGGTATTGGTATTCAAGCACCTGCTTGTTCATTGGGTTCTTTAGCTAATGAAGCTAGACAGCTTATTAATACACAACCACTACAAGTTGTATGGCCAGTTATCGCAATTGCGTTAATTACACTATCTTTGAATTTTATTGGAGATGGTATTGGTGAAGCTTTGGAAGCAAAACGATAGGAGGTGTGAAAAATGTCCTTATTAAAAGTAGAAGATCTACATACAGAATTCCAAACGGATCAAGGAGTTGTTCACGCTGTACGTGGTGTTTCCTTTGAATTGAAACAAGGTGAAGTATTAGGAATCGTTGGTGAATCTGGTTCTGGCAAATCGCAGACAATGTATACAATCATGGGATTGTTAAGTGAAAATGCATTGCCTGTGAAAGGAAAAGTTACATTTGATGGAAAAGATATTAGTGCAGAATCTTTTTCTAGTAAAAAAGAATATAACAAAATGATGAATGAAATTCGTGGAAATACGATTTCTATGATTTTCCAAGATCCAATGACTTTCTTGAATCCAGTATTAAAGATTGGTACACAATTGATTGAACCAATCATGAATCATAAAAATGTTTCAAAGAAAGAAGCATATGATATCGCAATCAATTTGATGAAACAAGTAGGTATTCCTAGTCCTGAAAAAAGAATCAATCAATATCCATTTGAATTCTCAGGTGGTATGAGACAGAGAATTATCATTGCGATTGCATTAGCTTGTTCTCCAAAGCTCATCATTGCGGATGAGCCTACAACGGCATTGGATGTTACGATTCAAGCACAGGTATTGGAACTTATTAATTCTTTGAAAGAAGAAAGTGATTCTTCCATTATCATGATTACACATGATTTAGGTGTTGTAGCGAAGTTGTGTGATAGAGTCGCAATTATGTATGGTGGAAAGATTGTGGAAATTGGAACAGATAGAGAAATCTTCTATGAATCTAAACATCCTTATACACAAGGTTTATTGAGTTGTATTACAAACCCTGAAGATGATTCAGATGAAGATCTTCAACCAATTCCTGGTACACCACCAGATTTATTAAAACCACCAGTTGGTTGTCCATTCTATGCTAGATGCCAACACGCTATGAAAATATGTAAAGAACAATTGCCTGAAACAACTACATTCTCTGAAACACATCAATGTGCATGTTGGTTGATTCAAGCAAAGGAGGTAAGTCATGAGTGATGTTATTTTAAAAGTTGAAAACCTAAAGACTTACTTCGATGTTACAAAAGGCGTATTCGCAAAGAAACAAATCGTTAAAGCTGTAGATGATGTAAGCTTTGAAGTAATGAAAAATGAAACGTTTGGACTTGTAGGAGAGTCTGGGTGTGGAAAGAGTACTTTAGGTAGAACGATTGTAAAACTTTATGATCCTACAGATGGTTCCATCAATTTTGAAGGGAAAGATATTTCTAAAATCAAAGGCAAAGAACTGAAAGCATATCGTAAAGACATGCAGATGATCTTCCAAGATCCTTATGCATCTTTAAACCCTAGAATGACAGTTGGTGAAATTATTAAAGAGCCAATGAAGATCTTTAACATCTATGATACAGATGCTGAAAGAGAAGCAAGAGTCAGAGAACTATTGGATATCGTTTCTTTGAAACCAGATCATATTCGAAGATATCCTTCAGAATTCTCAGGTGGACAAAGACAACGTATTGGTATCGCTAGAGCGTTAGCTGTGAATCCTAAGTTTATCGTTTGTGATGAACCAATTAGTGCTTTGGATGCTTCAATTCAAGCACAAGTTATCAATTTGTTGAAACATATTCAAAAAGAAATGGGAATTTCCTATATCTTTATTGCACATGATCTTGGTATGGTAAAGCATATCAGTGATCGTATTGGTGTAATGTATCTTGGTCACTTAGTAGAATGTGGACCAAGTGATGCGGTATATCACACACCATTACATCCATATACACAAGCACTTCTCTCTGCGATTCCGATTCCGGATCCAGACGTCGCTAAGGCAAAACAGAGAATTGTCTTGGAAGGTGAAATTCCTTCACCAATCAACACACCTGCGGGTTGTCCTTTCGCATCTAGATGTCCTCGAGCAACGGAAAGATGTAAGAAGGAAACACCAAAGTCTATTCAACTTGGTGAACGTAGTGTTGCTTGTTTCTTATATGAAAAGTGAAAAGGAGAGAAAAATTTATGAACAAGGTATTGAAATCCGTATTATCTACGACAATGGTTCTTGGTCTAGCTGCTTGCTCCAGTAGCTCAAGTTCCACTGCTGCAACATCCACTGCAAGTGGTAGCGTACTAAAAGTCGCTATCGGTGGTGAATCTAACTATCCTGATGCTGCAATCGCTTCTGATAGTATCACAGGTAGTGTAACAATGTTGACATCAACAGTTCTTTATCGTTTAACTTCTTCAGGTGATATTGAGCCAGCTGCTGCAACAGGTTATGACGTTAGTGATGATGGACTAACATATACATTCCATTTAAGAGAAGGTTTGAAATGGAGTGATGGTACAGACTTAACAGCGAAAGATTTTGAATATGGTGTTAAGAGATCTCTTGGTATGAGCGTAGCTGATGCTGGATTTAACACATATATTTCTAACTATCTAAAGAATGGTGATAAGTACAATGAAAATAATGCTGTATCTGAAATGACAGATCTTGGCGTTGAAGCTACAGATGATACAACACTTGTATTTACATTACAAAAACCATGTGATTATTTCCCATGCTTAACAACATTAGGTGTTTATTCACCTGCTAAGGAAGGTTCTTATACAGAACATGATTATACATGGGCTGATGATACTTCTATTCCAACTTCTGGTCCATATAAGATTACATCTATCGACCGTTCTACAGAAATTGTATTTGAAAAGAATGAATATTGGTATGATGCTGATAATGTAACAACAGAAGAAATTGATTATGAAGTTATTACAGATACATCTGCACAATTGATGGCTTATCAAAATGGTGAAGTTGATTTCGCAACAAGTTTAGATACTTCTGTTATCAACCAATACCAAGGTCAAGAAGACTTAGTATTACCTGGTGGTGTTATCAACTACTATGTTGAACTTTATACAGCTGATGGTACAACATGTGAAGCATTAGCTGATAAGGATATCCGTAAAGCTATTTCTGAAGGTGTTAACCGTGAAGAACTTTGTGCTGCTTTAGATGCTGGTGATCTTTATGTTCCACTTTATGGTTTCGTTCCATCTGGACTTCCAGGAGGAGCTGATGGTTCTGACTTCCGTACAGAAGGTGGAGACTTAATTACAGAAGATCTAGAAGATGCTAAGAAGATCATGGAAAGCAAAGGATATACAGAAGACAATCCTCTAGAAATCGAATATTACTACAATGATTCTTCTATCCATTCAACAGTTGCTCAAGTTCTACAACAACAACTTGCTAAGATCAACATCAATGTAACTCTAAAGACAGGTGAAATCAGAACATTCTTCTCAGATCGTACAAATGGTAACTTCCAAGCAGCTAGAAATGCTTATTCAGCTGACTACATGGATGTATCTAACTATCTAAGTCTATGGACATATGATACACAATCTACAAAGGTTACTTCTGATGAAAAATATGATGAACTATATTATGCTGCTGAAAACACAACAGATCATGATGAACGTTATAAGCTCTTACATGAAGCTGAAGAATACTTCATTAAAGAAATGAACTACAATGTTCCATTATTCCAATATGGTTCATTCTACCTATTAAGATCTGGAATCACAGGTATTGAATTTACACCACAGGGTTCTGCTGATCTAACATACGTAAAATTATCTTAATGAAATAAACCAGGTTGCAGAAGCTGTAGCCTGGTTTCTGTTTTTTGGAGGAATTATGAAATTTGATTTAACAAAACCATATTGTTATTACTTTGATGAAATCACTAAGATTCCACATGGTTCATACAACGAAAAAGCAATCAGTGATTATGTTGTTTCTTTCGCTAAAGAGCACGCATTAAAATATGTGCAAGATGAAAAGAATAATGTCATTATCTATAAAGATGCATCAAATGGATATGAGGAATATGATCCTTTAATGTTACAAGGTCATTTAGATATGGTATGTGAAGCTGTATCTGGATTGGATTTTGATTTTGAAAAACAACCAATTGAAACCTATGTGGATGAAGAAGGAAGATTGCGTGCAAAAGGCACAACACTTGGTGCAGATGATGGTATGGGCGTTGCAGAAATGCTAGCGATTCTTGCGGATGATTCTTTGAAACATCCACCATTAGAGTGTGTCTTTACAGTACAAGAAGAAGTCGGTATGTTTGGTGCTTTTGCACTAGATAAATCTTTGATTCATTCTCATCGTATGATTTCTTTAGATGGTGGTGGAGAAGTTGTAACTGCAGTATCAAGTGCAGGTGGGGTTAATGTGATTAATACGATTCCGTGTACCTTCGTGAAAAACATAAAACCTACTTTTGCACTCAAAGTAACTGGATTATTAGGTGGCCATTCTGGTGGGGAAATCCATAAAGAAAGAGGTAACGCAAATAAGTTGGTTACACGTATCTTAAAAGAAATGATGAAAGATGTTGATGTTTCTTTGGTTTCTGTAGATGGTGGAACGAAAGATAACGCTATTACGAGAGAATCCATTGCGGTATTTAGTAGTGAAACATCTTATGAACAATTAGAATTAATTGTCAAAGAATTGACGGAAAAGATTTATGTAGAATTTGAAGATTCAGATCCTGGTTTTCAAAGTGAACTTACGAAAGTAGAAGTTTCTGAAACAAGCATGGATGAAACAAGTACAAAAAATGTAATTGATTATATGTATCTTGTTCCAAATGGTTTTCAACATCGTTCTACTGTCATTGAAGGTCTTACATTAACAAGTTTAAATCTTGGTATTGTTAAGACAGAAAGTGATAAAGTTATCTGTAATTCTTCTGTAAGAAGTGCTTTAGAAGAAGCAATTGATGATTATATTGATCATTTAAAAGTGCTTGCGAGTTATACAGGTGGATCTGTTACAACATTTGCTCGCTATCCTGGATGGAAATATGATGAAAATTCTAAAATTAGAAAAACATTTAAAGAAGTACTTGCGAAATTGTATGATGGAAAAGAATTGTTAGAAAGAGCAGGACATGGAGGACTTGAATGTGCAATCTTCACACAACTTGAAGGTGGTATGGACATTATTACATGTGGTCCTGTTTCTGAAGGCTGTCATACACCAGATGAATTTTTAGATTTAGCTAGCTTTGATAGAACATATCAATTATTGACAACGATCATTGCTAGCGTAGATAGAAAGGCGTAAAAATGAAAAAAGGTTTAGTTGTTATTTTGAGTGGTGCTTGTTCCGTAGGAAAGCATGATTTAACAAATCGTTTATTAAACGATCCGGATTTAAATTTGATGTATTCTGTTTCTTTGACTACAAGACCTAAAAAAGAACAAGAAGTTGATGGAAAAGATTATTATTTCGTTGATTTCCAAAGCTTTGCGGATGCAGTGAAAAAACATCAATTATTAGAATATACAGAATTTAATGGATGGTATTATGGAACACCAAAAAATCAAGTGGAATTTTTAAGAGATTCTGGAAAGAACGTTTTGATTGCGGTAGAAGCACAAGGTGTAGGACCAATTAAGTTGGAATTACCAGATGCATTAGCGATATTTGTTACACCAAATTCCATTGAAGAACTAGAAACAAATATTCATGCAATCTATCAAGATGATGATGCAAGTGCACAACGTCGTATTAATAAAGCGAAAATGGATATGGAACTAGCTCCTTTATTTACAAATGTAGTTAAAAGTGATGATGCTGATAAAACATATGAAGATGTAAAACATATGATTTTAGAAGCAATGAAGGGTGAATAAATATGTATTCAAAAGAAATGCTAGAAAAATATGCAGATGTTCTTTTGGAAAAAGGTGTTAACCTCCAACAAGGTCAATATTTATTACTACAATGTTGCCCTGATACATTACAACTCGCAGAAATAATTGTAGAAAAAGCTCTAAAAAAAGGTGCTAAAGATGTACATGTTTCAATCAATGATCCAAATATTGATCATTTACGTGCAAAATATTTGAATACAGAACAATGCCGTGTTGTAATGGATTGGCAAAAAGAAGAACTAGATTCTTACTTAAGAGAAGATTGTGTGCAACTAGGAATCATGGGAACATATCCTACATTGTATGAAGATGTAGATGATGAAAATGCGATGGCAATCGCACAAGCTAAAAATGAGGTGCGTAATGTTGTTCGTAAGTATATTCATGATGGATCTTTACAATGGACAGGAACAGCTTATCCTACAAAACAATGGGCAAAACAAGTCTATCCAGAGATGGATGAAGAATCCGCTTTGGTACAACTAGAAAAAGATATAGCACATATGATGCGTATTGATACAGAAGACCCTCTTAAAGCATGGGATGATCATTGTTCAAAATTGAGAAGTGTTGGTGATCAATTGAATGCATATCAATTTGAAAAATTACATCTTACAAGTGAACTAGGAACAGATTTGACAGTAGGACTTGTAGAAAATCATATTTGGTGTTCTGCAGCAGATATGGGTCAAGCAAATGTTAGAGCGAAATATATTGCGAATATGCCTACGGAAGAAATCTTTACAGATCCACATTGTGACAAAGTAAATGGAATTGCTTATGCCTCAAAACCATTAGTTATCAACGGAAAACTGGTAAAAGATTTTTGGATCAAATTTGAAAATGGTCTAGCAGTAGATTGTGGTGCGAGTCAAAATGTAGAATTTTTGAAAGATGCATTATTCCATGATGATAGAACTAGAAGACTTGGAGAAGTTGCACTTGTTTCAAAACAATCTCCTATTAATCAAATGCGTCGATTATTCTACAATGGTTTAATTGATGAAAATGCCGCAAGTCATCTAGCTTTTGGCTCTAGTTTTCCAACAAATGTAAAAGATGGAATTGCGATGAGTGAAGATGAATTGATTGAACACGGTGTGAATGTTGCCTCTAGTCATCATGACTTTATGGTTGGTACTGAACATTATCATGTAGAAGGCATCACAAAAGATGGTGAAGTTGTAGTCATTATGGATGATGGAGATTTTGTGCTATGAACATATCCAATGAAGATTTTTTAACAGATATTCCTAGTGTAGATGATCAAGCTACAAAATTGGTTTCTTATCGCAAACAATGTGAAATCATTGATCAATGGTTAGTGAAAAGATTAGACACGATCTTACCAATGATCATGAAAAGAGAAGGAATCGATACATGGGTCATCTGTAACAATGAACATAATGAAGATCCAGTATTTCGTACATTATCACCTGCTTTAATGATGAGTGCTAGACGACTCACAATATTAGTTATGCATCTGAATGAAGATGGTGTTGTAGAAAGATATTCATTTACACATCCTGTTCCAGATATTGCACATTTATATACACCTTGTTGGTTGAATCCAAAAGATGCAGTGTGGGGCAATGATAAGTATTTCCTGGAAAATAAAAAAGGTGTAAAAGTATCTGAACAACCAGAAACACAATGGGAATGTTTTGGTAGAGTCATTCATGAATTAAAATCAAAGAAGATTGGTTTAGATTACTCTGAATATGATGCCTATGCGGATGGCTTATCACATAGTTTATATCTAAAAGTCATGGATTCTTTATATCCTGAAGATCGAGAAAAAGTCGTTTCTGCAGAACCCTTATGTATTGGTTGGTTAGAAACAAGATTAGATGAAGAATTAGATGTTTACAATGGTGTTGTACAGATAGCGCATGCGCTAATTAAAGAAGCATATTCTTCTAGAGTGATTCATCCTGGTATTACGACCAATGATGATGTTCGTTTTTGGATGATGGAAAAAGCAAGAAGTTTAGGTTTGGAACCATGGTTTGATTTTGAAACTTCCATTATTCGTAAAGATGAAGATGTTGAAGGTGAAGCAGTTATTAAACCTGGAGATGTATTACATTGTGATATTGGATTCCGCTATTTAGGATTGTGTACTGACACCCAAGAAATGGCATATATTCTGAAAAATAATGAAACGGATGTTCCAGAAGAATTGAAACACGCAATGGAAACAGTTAATCAATTACAAGAAATCACACTTAATCAATTTGAAGTTGGGAAAACAGGAAATGAAGTTTTAAAACAAGCAAGACTTGAAGCAATCCAACAAGGTATTGAACCATGTATCTATTCTCATCCATTAGGATTTGATGGACATGCAGCTGGACCAACAATTGGTTTATGGGATCATCAAGATGGTGTTGAACATGAAGGTGATTATGTGATTCATGATCATACTTGTTATTCATTGGAACTGAACGCAACAGTTGAATTTTTTGGAAAAAAGCAGATATTTAGTATGGAATCTGATATCATGATTCGAGATAAGAAAAAATATTTCTTAGCTGGAAGACAAACGAAATTTCATCTTGTGAAATAGGAGGAAAAACAATGAAAGAAATCGTAACAAAGAATGCACCTGCAGCTATTGGACCTTATGCACAGGGCTATGTAACAAAAGATTTTGTATTTACATCTGGTCAATTAGGAGTAGATCCTACAACAGGAGAAGCACCTGCTGGAATTGCTGCACAAGCAGAATGGTCATGTAAGAATGTGAGTGCTATTTTAGAAGAAGCAGGAAGTGATGCAACAAAAGTTATCAAAACAACATGCTTCTTAGCAGATATGAATGATTTTGCGGCATTCAATGAAGTATACGCAAAATACTTTACAGGAAAACCAGCAAGAAGTTGTGTTGCGGTTAAGACATTACCTAAGGGTTTGTTGTGTGAAATTGAAGCAGTTGCTGAATTGTAAGAAGAACTTAAGTTACACTTTGATGAAGGTGTAACTTGTTTTTATTTTCACAACTTTTAAACTATAAGTATAAAAGGAGTGTTTTGTAATATGGCAAACAAAATTTCATTAAATCCTACATCATATCATGGTGCAGGTGCAATCAACGAGATTGCTACAGAAATCAAAGGACATGGCTTCAAGAAAGCTTTTGTAGCGAGTGATCCTGATCTTGTTAAATTTGGTGTTACAAGTAAAGTTACAGATATTTTAGATAAAGAAAATATTCCTTGGGAACTTTACAGTAACATTAAACCAAATCCAACAATTGAAAATGTAAAGACAGGTGTTGAAGCTTTCAAAAATAGTGGTGCAGATGTAATCGTTGCGATTGGCGGAGGAAGTAGTATGGATACTTCTAAAGCTATCGGTATTATCATCACAAACCCAGAATTTGAGGATGTACGTTCGTTAGAAGGTGTTGCTCCAACGAAGAATCCATGTGTTCCAATTATCGCTGTTCCTACAACTGCTGGTACAGCTGCTGAAGTAACGATCAACTATGTTATTACAGATGTTGAAAAGAAGAGAAAGTTCGTATGTGTTGATACTCATGATATGCCTATCGTAGCTGTTGTAGATCCAGAAATGATGTCTTCTATGCCTAAGGGATTAACAGCTTCCACAGGTATGGATGCTTTGACACACGCAATTGAAGGTTATACAACAAAGGCTGCTTGGGAAATGACAGATATGTTCCATCTAGAAGCAATCAAACTCATTTCTAAATATTTAAGAAGTGCAGTCGCTAATGAAAAAGAAGGTAGAGAAGGTATGGCTTTAGGCCAATACATTGCAGGTATGGGCTTCTCTAACGTAGGACTTGGTATTGACCACGCAATGGCACATACATTAAGTGCTTACTATGACACACCACATGGTGTTGCTTGTGCTTCTTTACTTCCAATTTCTATGGAATTCAACAGAGATTATACTGGTGAAAAGTATAGAGAAATCGCTCGTGCAATGGGTGTTGAAGGTGTTGATTCTATGAGTCAAGAAGAATATAGAGATGCTGCGATTGAAGCAGTTAAGAAACTTTCTAGTGATGTAGGAATCAATCCTAAGAATGATAGAATCAAGGAAGAAGATCTTGAACAATTGGCAATTGATGCATTGAATGATGCATGCTATCCTGGAAATCCTAGAGAAGCAACAAAAGAACAAGTTCTTGAAATGTTCCGTCAATTGATGTAAT
>CAVLCI010000034.1:0-17138 GCA_963661415.1 Bifidobacteriaceae bacterium
TACGATTATTTAGTAGTAGGATCTGGTTTGTTTGGAGCGATATTCGCTCATGAAGCAAAAGAAGCTGGTAAAAGTGTATTAGTGATTGATAAGCGTGGTAATATCGCAGGTAATGTCTATACAGAAGATGTAGAAGGAATTCATGTACATAAGTATGGAGCACATATTTTCCATACAAACAATACTGAAGTATGGGAATATGTACAGAAGTTTGCGACATTCAATCGCTTTACAAATAGTCCTGTAGCCAATTATAAAGGTGAATTATATTCCATGCCTTTTAACATGTATACATTCAATAAAATGTGGGGTGTAGTTACTCCTGAAGAAGCACAGGCAAAAATTGATTCTCAAAGAAAAGAAATTACTGGAGAACCTAAAAATCTAGAAGAACAAGCTATTTCACTTGTTGGTAGAGATATCTATGAGAAACTAGTAAAAGGTTATACAGAAAAACAATGGGGTAGAGATTGTAAAGATCTACCAGCATTCATTATTAAAAGATTACCTGTACGTTTAACATTTGATAACAATTACTTTAATGCGTTATATCAAGGTATTCCTATGGGTGGTTATACAAAGATGATTGCGAATATGTTAGAAGGTATTGAAGTTCGTTTAAATGAAGATTATCTTGCAAAGAAAGATGAATATGATGCGATGGCTAAGAAAGTTATTTATACAGGTCCAATTGATGCATACTTCAATTATTCATTGGGTAATCTAGAATATCGTTCTGTTCGTTTTGAAACAGAATTACTAGATACACCAAACTATCAAGGTAACGCTGCAGTGAATTACACAGATAGAGAAACACCATATACTAGAATCATTGAACATAAATGGTTTGAATTTGGTAAAGATGATAACGGAAATGATATTCCTAAAACAGTCATTTCAAAAGAATATTCTAGTGAATGGAAACCAGGTGATGAACCATATTATCCAGTCAATGATGAAAAGAATGGTGCATTATATGCCAAATATAAAGAATTAGCTGATAAGGAATCTAAGGTTGTATTTGGTGGTAGACTTGGTGAATATAAGTACTACGATATGGACGCTACAGTTGCATCTGCATTAGCTTGTGTAAAAAAGAATCTACAATAATTTTGCAAATATAACAAGAATCTATGATAATATTACTGAACGTACTTTAAGGTATGGAGAGGTCAATAAATGGAAAATAAAAAGAAATTACCACTTTGGACAAGGGTATTGATCATATACTTATGTTTTGTTTGTTATTGTTTATTATGCTTTGTGATTGGTGGTAAAGACATTCAATTGAAGAGAGTAGATTCTTCAGATATTGTAGAAACAGATAACTTAGGTGAATTATTAAGTGATGCACCAATTGAACAAACATTTACTGCAGATACAGTCGTTATCAATTCTGTAACAATCAAAGTTGGTACATATGATAGAGCGAATAGTGTTGATTTAAATCTAGAATTATTAGATGGTGATGAAGTCATTGGTACAAGCACATTAGCTGCATCTTCTATTAAGAATGGAGATAATGAATTTGATTTTGGTGACAATATTACAGTAACACCAGGGAATACATATACACTACGTTTATCTTCACCAAATGCAGTGAGTGGAAATGCATATATGTTGTATTGTGGTACACCAATTGAAAATAATGTATCTTTAAAAGTTGGTAATGTTTCTAAAGATAACTTACAACTTGTAAATGTTATCAGTGGTAAAGTGAATGAACCATTAGGAAAATACTTCATTGGTGGAATCATTGTGGTATTGATTGGTGGTGCAGTTTATATTGTACATATGGCAGTTGCGGAAAAGAAGGGAAAGATGACATTAGGTATGCAGTTAATGAATGCCTATCATCAATATTCATTCTTGATGCAACAATTGGTAGGAAGAGAATTTAAAGTTCGTTATAAGAGAAGTTTCTTAGGTATCTTATGGAGCTTTGTAAACCCATTATTAACAATGATGGTTCAATTCTGTGTATTTACATTGATCTTTAAATCATCTATTCCAAATTATATTGTATATTTGATCATTGGTATTACATTCTTTAACTTTTATTCAGAAGCAACTAATGGTGGTATGTTATCTATCTTAAATAACGCACAGTTGATTAAGAAAGTTTATGTTCCAAAATACATTTATCCTTTATCACAAATCTTCTCAGCATCTATTAATTTTGGTATTTCATTGATTTTGATGTTTGGTATTGCTTTTGTGACAGGAATTACACCAAACTTGTATATGTTATTGATTCCATATGCAATCATTTGTGTATTTATTCTAAATACGGGTGTATCACTTCTATTAGCGACTGGAATGACATTCTTTAGAGATGTGCAGTTTATTTATAGTGTATTTATGACTGCACTAACATACGCAACACCAATGTTCTGGGAAATGTCAATGATTCCAGATAAGTATCTTTGGGTGTTTAAGCTAAATCCAATTGCGGATATTATTATCTTTGTACGTGAGATTATTCTAAACCATAGATATCCTGGTACAGATATTGCGATATTGATGCTTGTAATTCCTTTTATTCTATTCTTAATTGGCGTTCAAGTATTCAAGAAGAATCAAGATAAATTCATCTTGTATATTTAGAGGTAAAGTATGGCTGAAGAAATTATTCAAGTAAAAGATATCGTTGTTCGTTATAAAATAGCGAGTGATCGTGTTTCTAGTTTAAAAGAATTTGCGATTAAAAAATTAAAGAAAAGTATCACAGAAAAAGAATTCCTTGCGTTGAATGGTGTTAGTTTCAATGTAGAAAAGGGAGATGTTGTAGGTATTGTGGGTAGAAATGGTGCTGGTAAATCAACACTATTAAAAGTTGTATCTGGGATTCAAAAACCAGCTTCTGGCTCTATTACATTACATGGGAGAGTTGTTCCTATGTTGGAACTTGGTGCTGGATTTGATATGGAATTATCTGGAAAAGAAAATGTTTATCTTAATGGTGCAGTACTAGGTTATACAAAAGCTTTCTTAGATGAAAAATATGAAGATATCTTAGCATTCTCAGAACTAGGAGATTTTATCAATATGCCTGTTAGAAACTATTCTTCAGGTATGGTCGCTAGATTAGCGTTTTCTATCGCATCTATGGTCGATCCTGAAATCTTGATCGTTGATGAAGTATTGAGCGTAGGAGATGAAAACTTCCAAAGAAAGAGTAAGAATCGTATGGTCGAACTCATGAGTGGTGGTTCTACTGTATTATTCGTTTCACACAACATTGATCAAATTCAAGAAATTTGTAATAAAGCAGTTTGGTTAGAACATGGGAAAGTTGTTATGACTGGTCCATCTGATGTTGTTTGTGAAGAATATCGAAAGAGTTTATAGAATATGATAAAATATACCCGCAATTTGCGGGTGTTTTTTTATGTGAGGTTTTATGTTAAAAAAAGGATTAACAGGAATATTAAGTGTTGCGTTATTAATGAATCAATTTGTTTTATTACATGCAGAAGAGGATGATTCAGATATCGCAACATATGAAGATGTTATAACAGAATACGATACAGATGATTCTCAAACTGAATGGGGAGAAGATGCTGTCGCAGAAAAAGAAGTCTATGAAGAAGACGTTACTTCCACTTATGAATCAGATGATCCAATGTTATATCGTGATGTAGAAGCATTCTATCAAGATGAATATGGAAATATGTCAGAAGAAGCATCTATTATGACATTAAGTACAAATTCTTTAAAAGAAACAAGTGCGAACTTAATTCATCAAAGTAAAGTAGAAAATTCTACAAAAAGAATTGGTATTGATGTATCTGAGTGGCAAGGAGATATTGATTGGAATTCTGTAAAAAATGATGGTGTTGAATTTGCGATTATTCGTGTAGGTTATAGAGGTTATTACAATCCTAGACTTGTAGAAGATCAGAAATTTAGACAAAACATTCAAAACGCAAAAGCAGCAGGTTTGAAAATTGGATTATATTTTTACTCTAAGGCAATCACAACAGATGAAGCCAAAGCAGAAGCAGATTTTGTAAAGAGTGTCATTGGGAATATGATTCTAGATTTACCAATCTTTTTAGATGTTGAATATGATGGGCAGTATGATCGTTTAAAGAACGCAGAGCTATCAAGTGAAGCACAAACAAATATCATCAATACATTCATTTCTACATGTAATGGCTATGGTTATAGTGCAGGTGTTTATGCAAGTGAGAATGTATTAGCGAATAACATGAACGCAAGTTCTATTAATGGTTCTGTTTGGTTAGCGCATTGGATAAATCAAACGAATTATTCTGGTACATATACATTCTGGCAATATGCTGGTTCAGAACAAAATATTACAGTTAATGGAATTGATGGTGCGGTAGACGCAGATGTTTGGTATGATACTTCGACTTCTGTAGCGATGTATCGTATCTATAATCCATATAGTGGAGAACATTTCTATACTTCTTCTACGGAAGAAAGAGATAATTTAGTTCGTTTAGGTTGGACGTATGAAGGCATTGGATGGAACGCACCAACAACTTCTAATACACCTGTCTATCGTTTATACAATGGAAATGCAGGAGAACATCATTACACAATGAGTGCCACAGAAAGAGACAATCTTGTTCGTTTAGGATGGAAATATGAAGGTATTGGTTGGTATTCGGATGATTCTAAGCGTGTGCCTTTATATCGTCAATATAATCCATATGCATTTGCGAATAATCATAACTACACAACAAGTATTGATGAAAATAATTGGTTGGTTGGATTAGGTTGGAAAAGTGAAGGAATTGGATGGTATGGTGTATGAATGAAAGAAAGAAAAATTGTTTAACGGTATTTCTTGTTGATTTGATATTTTCAATCTTGTTTTATCGTTCGCATTATTGGTTAGATACAACACCATTTTCTATTAAACTTAGAACATACATTGTATGTTTAATTCTAGTGGTATGTATTCCTTTACTTGCGTATTACTGGAATGCTTTTAATGCATGGATTGGAAACATCAGGAAACAAGTGAAATGTACTTTTGTTAAAATGAGGAATTTAGATCGTAAAGTTGTACTTGTTTCTTTGGGACAATATGCAATTGGAGCATTTGTTGCGTGGATCATTGGTCACGCTGCAGCTTATGCATTACATCTCAAATTAGATAATTGGGATTATAACGTTGTTGTGTATTGGTGTTGTTTTACAGCGAGTGTTATTTTGATTACATTTTGGAAGATGCGTAAGATTGCCGCAAAGAATGTAGAGAAAGTATTCTTTGTGATTACATTGATTGTTGGAATCTTCTTTGTATCCGCAACACCTGTTGAAGTTGGTATTTCATGGGATGATGAAATTCATTATCAAAGAACCATGGATCTATTAGATTATTTTGAAGGTCATGGTTATCAAGTAGAAGAATTACAAACCATGGATTATCAAATGGTAGCAGGTCCTCATTATGGTTACGCAAAAGAAGAGCGTGCATCTAGAAATGCAGCATTGAATAAATCTTTTGCGCAAAAGAAACTTGCAGAACAAGGAAATGATATTAGTATTTCAAGTTTTGCGTATATTCCATATTGTGTTGGATTTATTATCGCAAGAGGTTTATCACTTTCTTATACATTTTCATTTCGTTTAGCGAAATTCATTAATTATTTGTTTTATATTTCATTTATTTATTTCGCATTAAAAAAGTTAAGAAGTGGAAAAGTATTAATGGCAACGATTGCTTGTTTTCCAACAGCGTTGTATTTAGCTGGATCATTTTCTTATGATCCTTGGATCATTGCCTTATCTATGTATGGATTTGCGACTTTCTTTGGAATCTTACAAAAAGAGGAACAAGTAAAAACAAGTGAACTCGTGAAAATGTTAGTGTCATTAGGATTTGCATTTTTAATCAAAGCTGTTTATTTTCCAGCATTGTTTCCTTTACTTTTCATTCCAAAGAAAAAGTTCCAAAGTAAAAAACAACATACACTCTATATCATTGGTGTATTCGCTTTAGCGATAGGCCTTGCTTCAACGTTTGTATTGCCGATGTTATTTGGCGGTGGAGCGAGTGAAAGTGGAGACGCTAGAGGGGGCGATGGTGTAAATACTGCAGGACAGATTGCGTTTATTTTATCCAATCCATATCAGTTTACAAAGATCATGGCAAAATTCCTGTTTAAAGATTATTTAGCACCATTTAATGCAGCGATGTATATTCAAAACTATGCGTATATGTCATTTGTATACCAACCACCTTTCTATGAAATCAGTGTATTGTTATTCTTCTTTGTTGCGATGTATGACCAAGATGGTTTACCAAAGAAAACAAAAGGTATCGCAGTGAGTGGAATCTTTGGCGCATTCTGTGCCATTCTATTAGTCGCTACAGCGTTGTATTTAAGCTATACTCCAGTTGGATATGAAACAGTTAATGGATGTCAATTTAGATATTTATTACCACTTGTATTTCCTGTTACGTATCTTATTAGTACAAATTACAAAATCACAAAAAAGAATGAGAATTTATTTGTGATCATTCCATTATTGATTATGATTGCGACATTTGTATTTTGGACAGGTGGTAACCTGTATGCAGGATATTCAAATTTCTTGTTTTAAGGGAATTGGGTGTTAGTGTTTGTTTTTCATGATAGAACAAGTATTTTCACTTGAAATATCCAAAAATCAAGAAATTATGGAACTTTGAAAAGTTCATTTAGAAAAGATTAGTAAGTAACGATATGGGTTGATTTTTTTGCTGAATTGAGTATATTAAGATTAGGAACAGAAATGTCCTCGATGTAAGAGCATCGTTAAAAGTTGGACTGCTGATGGAGCAGGATAATCTTCCATCTCATAAGATGTCTTAACTGGGCATCGAGCTTGGTAGCTTAGAGAAAGCTATAGTCCACGTGGGGGACTTAATGATTTCCACGTCGTTATGGGTGTCTTAACTGGATGCCGAGGCTGACAACCAGCAGAAAACTCTTTTTCTAAAAATTCTTATAGGAGTGTGGTTAAGTATCACACTCCTCTTTATATATGAGGGGTTATAAATGGCAACAAAAGTGGAAAAGAAAAATGCAATCAGACGAGATATTATTGATTCGGCTAGAATATATAGTCAAAATTTGGCTGGTAAAGTATTCCTCTATGTATATGGAGAAGAATTTTTTGAAGTCTCTTTTCCTGTGGACCATTTTCTTCATTTGACAGGAGTGGAGACAAAGCTTTTATTGTGGAAAATCTGTTTCGTCAAATGAAAAATTATTAGATATTTTTCAACGATTGTTTATTAGTGAAAAGGTAGGAAGATGGGCACCTGAAATTACTGAAGTGTATGAAGAAAACACAATTGTTTTTACAATACCATTTTCAAAAATAAATGTATTTTAGGAACTAAAAATTAAATGAACGTAGATAAATTTCAAAACTATGTGTGTATGGATGTTTGCAATTAGAATAATTGTGATTAGAAGGATATGCTAAAATGGAAATGTAGATTTTTCATTTCCATTTTTTATGGAATTTGGAGGGAACATGCATTATAGAGTTGAAAGTATGAAAGAAGAAAATGGATATTTAGATTTGAAAGGTTTCGCTGTTGGAAATCAAGCAGAGGAACAACTTTCTTATTCTGTAAAGAATCCATCTGATATTTTTAAAGTTGATCAAACAAGAAGAAATGATGTCGCAATTAAATACTATAAAGAAACGATTGATAATCAATATGGTTTTCATATTGTCATTGATAAAGGAAATACATTGATTATTCAATGTGATACTGGTTCCTTAGAATTAAAGATTAATGATGCGTTTATTAGAAAATGCAGATTTAGTATTTATATTCATACACAAGGTCCTTTACGCACTTTAGTAGATTGGTATCGCGCAAAAAGAAACCATACATTGACATATGCCGAATGGTATAAGAAAACAAAACCAAACAAAGAAGAATTAGAAAGACAACGCAAAGAACCAATCACAGATACAGATCCTAGATTTAGTGTATTAGTACCTTTGTATAACACACCACTAAACTTTTTAGATGAAATGATAGAATCTGTGATTCATCAAACGTATGGAAAATGGGAACTGTGTCTAGCAGATGGAAGTGATGAAGAACATGTAGAACAAATTCATCAAGAAGTATTGAAGTATGCAGATTCTAGAATCTTATACAAGAAATTAGAAAAGAATGAAGGTATTTCAGGAAATACAAATGCGGCATTAGAAATGGCAAGTGGAGATTTCATTGTTTTATTTGATCATGATGATTTATTAAGAGAAGATGCATTGTATGAATTCGCAAAAGTGATTAAATCTGATTCTGAAGTAGATTGTATCTATTCGGATGAAGATAAGATCAAAGAAGGAAATGTACTTGCAGATCCACATTTTAAACCAGACTATAACATTGATATGTTGTGTAGTGATAACTATATTTGTCATTTGTTTGCGGTCAGAAAGACGTTAACGGATAAATATGGTGGATTTAGAAGTGCATATGATGGATCACAAGATCATGACTTTATCTTGAGAATGACAGAACAAGCAAGAAAGACAGCACATGTTCCAAAGATTCTTTATCATTGGAGAGTACATGCCAATTCTACAGCACAGAATCTAGAGAATAAGATGTATTGTTTTACATCGGGACAAAAAGCAGTGAAAGCACATTATGAAAGAGTATGGCCTGATATTAAAATTGATAAAGTAGAAAATGGAATTAGCTTAGGAATTTATCATACAGTATGGCATTTTGATGAATATCCATTAATCAGTGTAATCATCCCAAATAAAGATCATACAGAAGATTTAGATAAGGCAATTCGTTCAATGATAGAAAAAGGAACATGGCCAAATCTAGAATTCATCGTAGTAGAAAATAATTCAGAAGAAGCAGAGACATTTGCGTATTATGAAAAGATACAAAAAGAATATGAAAATGTAAAAGTAGTGAAATATGAAGGAACATTTAATTATTCAAAGATCAATAACTATGGAACAAAATACGCAAAGGGTGAATATTATTTACTAATGAATAATGATGTAGAACTGATAGAACCAGAATCCTTAAAAGAAATGATGGGTTATTGTCAAAGAGAAGATGTAGGTGTTGTAGGATGTAGATTACTCTACGCTGATAATACGATTCAACATGCTGGGGTAGCGGTTGGTGTTACAGGTATTGCAGGACATGTTTTCAATGGTATGCCTTCACAAGGTGTTTCTTACTTCAATCGAGCAATGATTGCGCAAGATTATAGTGCAGTAACAGCAGCAGTGATGTTAGTAAAGAAGAGTATCTATGAAGAAGTAAATGGATTAGATGAAACATTCGCAGTAGCGTTCAATGATATAGATTTTTGTTTAAGAGTAAGAGAAAAGAATAAACTAGTTGTATATAATCCATATGCATGTTTTCATCATTATGAATCAAAGTCTAGAGGTTTAGATACAACAGAAGAAAAGAATGATCGTTTCATGGATGAATGTAATCGTTTCATGAAGAAATGGGATAAGTATTATCAGAATGGTGATCCATATTACAATGTGAATCTATCAAAGGAACATTCTGATTATAGTTTAGGACAATAGGTGATAAATATGACAAATCAGATACAGTATCATATTGATCGAATGTATGAAGATAATGGAAAGACATTTATTTATGGATGGGCTTTTGTAACACCATTAGATTACATTCATGATATTACGTTATATGATAAGAAAAATGAAATCATAGAATCAAAAGTAGTACGTTGTTATAGACATGACGTTACACAAGATTTATTAAAAGTATATGATGAAAAAAAGATTGGATTTACGATTTCATTTGTTGGAAATATTCATAAACTTGTATTGGATCATACACAAGAAATTGTTTTAGATGGATTTTCTAAAACGATGATGAATGTTAAATATTCCATTGCGAAACTTTTAAATACGACTGCAGAATCAATTCATCGCTTAAAAACAGGTACAAAGAAACCAATCACTTATGCCGAATGGTATAAGAAAACAAAACCAAACAAAGAAGAATTAGAAAGACAACGCAAAGAACCAATCACAGATACAGATCCTAGATTTAGTGTATTAGTACCTTTGTATAACACACCACTAAACTTTTTAGATGAAATGATAGAATCTGTGATTCATCAAACGTATGGAAAATGGGAACTGTGTCTAGCAGATGGAAGTGATGAAGAACATGTAGAACAAATTCATCAAGAAGTATTGAAGTATGCAGATTCTAGAATCTTATACAAGAAATTAGAAAAGAATGAAGGTATTTCAGGAAATACAAATGCGGCATTAGAAATGGCAAGTGGAGATTTCATTGTTTTATTTGATCATGATGATTTATTAAGAGAAGATGCATTGTATGAATTCGCAAAAGTGATTAAATCTGATTCTGAAGTAGATTGTATCTATTCGGATGAAGATAAGATCAAAGAAGGAAATGTACTTGCAGATCCACATTTTAAACCAGACTATAACATTGATATGTTGTGTAGTGATAACTATATTTGTCATTTGTTTGCGGTCAGAAAGACGTTAACGGATAAATATGGTGGATTTAGAAGTGCATATGATGGATCACAAGATCATGACTTTATCTTGAGAATGACAGAACAAGCAAGAAAGACAGCACATGTTCCAAAGATTCTTTATCATTGGAGAGTACATGCCAATTCTACAGCACAGAATCTAGAGAATAAGATGTATTGTTTTACATCGGGACAAAAAGCAGTGAAAGCACATTATGAAAGAGTATGGCCTGATATTAAAATTGATAAAGTAGAAAATGGAATTAGCTTAGGAATTTATCATACAGTATGGCATTTTGATGAATATCCATTAATCAGTGTAATCATCCCAAATAAAGATCATACAGAAGATTTAGATAAGGCAATTCGTTCAATGATAGAAAAAGGAACATGGCCAAATCTAGAATTCATCGTAGTAGAAAATAATTCAGAAGAAGCAGAGACATTTGCGTATTATGAAAAGATACAAAAAGAATATGAAAATGTAAAAGTAGTGAAATATGAAGGAACATTTAATTATTCAAAGATCAATAACTATGGAACAAAATACGCAAAGGGTGAATATTATTTACTAATGAATAATGATGTAGAACTGATAGAACCAGAATCCTTAAAAGAAATGATGGGTTATTGTCAAAGAGAAGATGTAGGTGTTGTAGGATGTAGATTACTCTACGCTGATAATACGATTCAACATGCTGGGGTAGCGGTTGGTGTTACAGGTATTGCAGGACATGTTTTCAATGGTATGCCTTCACAAGGTGTTTCTTACTTCAATCGAGCAATGATTGCGCAAGATTATAGTGCAGTAACAGCAGCAGTGATGTTAGTAAAGAAGAGTATCTATGAAGAAGTAAATGGATTAGATGAAACATTCGCAGTAGCGTTCAATGATATAGATTTTTGTTTAAGAGTAAGAGAAAAGAATAAACTAGTTGTATATAATCCATATGCATGTTTCCATCATTATGAATCAAAGTCTAGAGGAACAGAAACAACACCAGAAAAACAAGAACGTTTCTATCATGAAATTGCTTTATTTCTAGAAAGATATAAAGATTTCTTGAAAAAAGGTGATCCAAATTATAATATAAACTTAACAAAGAAATTATTAGATTATTCATTATGTGATATTCGAGAGACTCCATTAGGTTCTGAAGGTTTTACAGAACAAGAAAAAGAGTTTTTTCATCAATATTTATAAAATAATCTAATTGGGGGAATGATGATTATGAAAAAGAAAATTGTAAGTTTGTTTTTAGTTCTAACATGTGCAATCTCAATGTTCATGTTACCGGTTCACGCTGAAACGAGTGGAGTTGATATGTATCGTCTCTACAATCCAAACAGTGGGGAACATTTCTATACATCTAACACAAGTGAAAGAGATAATCTCAGATATCTTGGATGGACATATGAAGGCATTGGTTGGGTAGCACCAAGCTATTCTGATTATCCAGTATATCGCTTGTACAACCAATATGGTGGAGAACATCATTATACATTGAGTGTAGATGAAAAGAATACATTGCTTCGCTTAGGTTGGAAAGATGAAGGAATTGGATGGTATTCCGCAAATCCTAACGATTCAGCAAGTATTCCATTAAAACGTGAATATAATCCAAATGCATTCGCAAATAATCATAACTATACAACAAGTGTAGAAGAACATAACTACTTAGTAAGTCTAGGATGGAAAGATGAAGGAAATGCTTGGTACGCAATTGGATATGGTCGTGCAGATAGTTTGCCTGAAATTTCACGTAATACTTCATCCAATAGTTCTTCAAGTACATCTTCTTCAACACAAGCATGTAATGTCTGTGTAGATGGAACACCAGCTTCTGGTGATCCAAGTGCACCTGGAAAAAAGAACGCTTGTTATGGACATGGTGGATTTGCTTGTAATCATATAAAAAAATAAATTGAACTGTGTTCTATAATGAGCACAGTTTTCTGTATATGATAGAATAAATGCAGTTAAAGAAAGGAGTATTTCAGATGGAAAAACAATTACGATTGCCAGTTGGAATAGAGAATTTTGAAGAAATTCGTACAAATGGTTATTACTTTGTTGATAAAACAAAATTCATTGAACAGTTGATTCAAAATAAATCTAAAGTTTTTCTTTTTACGCGTCCGCGTCGTTTTGGGAAAACCCTGAATATGAGTATGTTGAAATATTTCTTTGAGTTTGGTACTGATAAATCTTTATTTGATGATTTATATATTTCTAAGAATCAACAAATGTGTGAAGAACATCTAGGAAAGTATCCTGTTATCTTCTTATCATTAAAAAATGTTGAAGGTTTAGATTTTAAAACGGCAAAATATCAAATGATTGAATTGATTGCGAAAGAAGCATGTCGTTTTCAGTGTTTACTTACTAGTGATCAATTAGATGAAAGAAATAAACAAGCGTATTTAGCGTTAATTCATTCTGTGAATGGAAAGTATGAAATGGATGATGATACGTTATATGGGTCTTTAAAAACACTCACGGAATTATTGCGTAAACAATACAATAAAAAAGTTGTTGTGTTGATTGATGAATATGATGTTCCTTTAGATAAAGCATTTCAAAATGGATACTACAAAGAAATGACAGCGTTGATTCGCTTGTTATTTGGAAAAGTATTAAAAACAAATGATGATTTAGATTTCGCTGTATTAACAGGTTGTCTAAGAATTTCAAAAGAAAGTATTTTTACTGGTTTGAATAATTTTAAAGTGTTATCAATAACAGATATTAGATTTGATGATGTTTTTGGATTTACAGATCAAGAAGTGAAAAATATTCTTTCTTACTTTGAAATGGACCAAAGATATCAAGAAACAAAAGAATGGTATGATGGATATCATTTTGGAGATGTTGATGTGTATTGTCCATGGGATGTTAATAATTATGTAGATAAAGTGAACACTGATCCAAAGGCAACAGCAGAACTATATTGGATCAATTCAAGTGGAAATGATTTAGTGAAAAGATTTGTGGATAAGGCAAATCGAACAACAAGATATGAGATTGAACAATTAATTGCAGGTCAAGCAATTGAAAAACAGATTCGTTTAGATTTAACATATGATGAAATTGACACAAGTATTGAAAATTTATGGAGTGTTTTATTTACAACAGGTTATCTAACGCATGTTGGTGTGAATGAAGATGGTTCATATAAACTAGTGATTCCAAATAAAGAAGTGAGAGAAGTATTTCAATCACAAATACAAGAGTGGTTCCAAAATAAGATATTTTCTAATGTTGAACCTTTACAAGAATTTTGGAAAGACATTGTAAACGCAAAAGTAGAAGGAATTGAAAAATATCTCAATCAAATATTAAGTAATTCGATTAGTTTATATGATGTTAAAGGGAATGAAAAGGAAAGAGAAAATTCTTATCATAATTTATTGATTGGAATTTTAACGGGAAATACGGATTGGCTTGTTCGATCAAATGTAGAAGCAGGAGAAGGTTTTGCGGATATCATTGTAGAAACGGAAGATCCTGATTCTGGAATTGTATTAGAGTTAAAATATACAAAAGAATTCAAAGATGTTGATGAGACATGTGAATATGCAATAAAACAAATTAAAGAGAAACGATATTATGAATATCTATTGAACGAAGAAAGAAGAAATGTTTTGTTGTATGGAATTACATTTTGTAAGAAGAGATGTAAAGTGGTTGTAGAGAAAATGTGAATGGTTATAAGAGGGAATGATGATGAAAAAGATAATTCGATTAATTGTATGTTTGTGTTGTGTATTAATGAATCTTCCATTTACTACACTTAAAGCTGAAACTTCCTATGAAGAGGCAAAGGCTGCATATGATCAAGCAGTGTGGCTTGAATCACAAGGAACAATTGGTTTCTTTCGGAATACCTATGGATTTACAGATGAAATGATAAATTCTGTATTAGATGATACGATAAATGATTCTATTCATAATGGAACATCTTATCGTACTTATACAAATGTTGGTGCAGACAATGACGCAACCTCTTTGTATAACTTAAAACGTGCACTTGGATTGTTGAGAGTTTATCAAGATTTAAGAAATGTTAATAGTCTAGAAATGCCAAGTATTTCAATTTATGAAATGTTGTATGCGGAAGTATCCGCAAACTACAATAGTTATTTGTGGAAAAATGAAAACGCAATATCACATCCACTAACTCCATTTGCGGAGAATATTGCGGTTGGATATACATATGATCCAAATAATACAAATGATATTGGTGCGTATAAAGGTTGGTATTATGATGAGAAAGCTGTGTATGATTCTGGAAGATTTGGAATTACAGGTCATTACGAGGCTATCATTGATCCTAGCTATACAACAACAGGATTAGGAATTGCTGGAGGAAACACATATATTGATGTGGCAACAGCACAAGAATTCTCTTATATAACAAAATCTGGAGATGTTGTAGTTTCTTATGAACAATTCATAAATGATTACAATAGTTATCTTGCAGGTATTGAAAACGCAAAACAAGCATACTATGAATTTGTAACACCAATGTATCGTTTATATAATCCATATAGTGGAGAACATTTTTATACATCAAATGTAGATGAAAGAGATAACCTAACTAGACTTGGTTGGAAGTATGAAGGTATAGGTTGGAATGCACCAAAATATAGTAATTATCCAGTATATCGTTTATACAATCCAATAGGAGGAGAACATCACTATACATTGAGTGTAGATGAAAAGAATAACTTAGTTCGACTAGGATGGAAGGATGAAGGAATTGGATGGTATTCTGCAGAACCAAATAGTTCTGAAAGTATCCCAGTAAAAAGAGAATATAATCCATATGCATTTGCGAATAATCATAACTATACAATTAGTTTAGATGAACATAATTGGTTAGTTGGATTAGGATGGAAAGATGAAGGAAATGGCTGGTACGCATTAAAATAAGTTTGAAATGAAGGGTAGAAATTGTTCTACTCTTTTTAATGATGGGATAATAACCTTGAGATAACTCACATCGTGTAAAATTTTATTTAGATTATTTAATGGTTAGGGAAATGATATGGTTAAGGTAGTTATTGATAAGAAAGTACGGAAATACATTACAATTCTTTTGAGTTTATTATTGAGTTTTAATACTGTTGGAATTTGTTATGCAGAGGGTGAAGAAGAACAACCTATAAATGATGGTAGTTTTGAAACAGATGAAGTTATAGAAGATGGTGCATTTGGATATAGTTCTAGTGACTTGGATTATAATACACCGATTGTTAATAATTTAAATGAAGGAATATCTACAATTGATACTTTAGTTCCTTCTTCGTATGCAACTGATGTTAACTGGTTGAATTCAAAATATCCAGAAGTAAAAAACCAAGGAAGTTATGGGACTTGTTGGGCATTTGCAACGCTTGGATTAGTTGAATTTGATCTTATCAATAAAGGTCTAGCGAATAATACAATTGATTTAAGTGAATTACAATTGTCTTATTTTACTTTTAATAATGTGGTAGATCCAATTGGAGGAACCAGTGGAGATACCGCACAATATTATAATGAAAATGCGTCGGTTAATTATTTGAATTATGGAGGCAGTTACGAATTTGCAATTCGAAGATTAACACAATGGATTGGAGCAATTGATGAAACAGTTCTTCCGTATTCTGAAGCTAGTAAAACTTTATCAAATGAGCTTGATTCATCATATGCATATAATAATGTGAAGGCATATTTACAAAATGCTTATTTGGTTAATATCAAACAAAATCCAGATGATGTAAAACAAATGATTATGGAACATGGTGGGGTTGGAGTTAATTATACACACTACTATGATGGTATGACAGATACAGTTTCACCTGCTGCTTATTTTGATAATGGCAAACAAAATCTTGTTGGGGGAGGCCATGCTGTGATGATTGTTGGATGGGATGATAATTATTCTAAAGACAATTTCAAAACAAAAGAAGCACCTACTAATAATGGTGCGTGGTTAGTTCGTAACAGTTGGGGGATTGTAGATAGTTACTTTTGGATGTCATATGAAACAAGCTCTTTAGCAGATACAGCGTATGCTTTTGATTGTACAAACACAAGACCATATGATAACAATTATCAATTAGATGGTGGCTTGGAATCATATATGAAATCTGATACTGTGAGTGTATACAATAAATTCACAGCTCAAAAAGATGAAACTTTAAAAGCTGTTTCTTTATCTTTTACTCATTCATCAAACATTAATTATACAATTGATGTTTATACATCTGTCTATGATAAACGATATCCTGAAAATGGAACCAAAATTGCAAGTGTTACTGGTACAACGACGTATGCAGGAGTATATACAATTCCACTTGATGAAGTAAAGCTACAAAAAGGAACTGTATTTTATGTGGTTGTTACAACTGATAAAGAGGCAATCGATTGTGAGGAGGCAACTAGTGTTGCGGTTGATCCAAGTAGTTCTATATTAACGTATGTATGGGAACGAAATGTAAGTAAATATGATCAAAATAGTTATTTTAAGAAAAATGGAAATAATTATTATGAGCAATCTTACAATAATTTCCGCATCAAAGCTTTCACAAATGATATTTCAACGCATACCCATACTTGGAATGAAGGTA
>CAVLCI010000035.1:0-17071 GCA_963661415.1 Bifidobacteriaceae bacterium
AAAATAATTTTTCATTCCTATTCAACACTTGTTTTCATCATGCTTATTAATTTTTGCAAGGTATAGGTTCATCCCTATACCTATTTTCTTCTTACAAGCACACGCATTGAAATTCTTATAAGAGAACGCAAAAACCAGGTATCACAAAACACCTGGCTTTTCTATACTCTTTTGAATTCTATAATAAATATCTTTATATTCTAAATCATCCATTTTGTAGGAAATTCTAGCTAATGCTTCTAGAACTAAAGATGCATTATTGGAAAGTTTACAACATTCAAATGTACGATACATATAAGTATCTTCTTTCATTTCTACAAATGCATCATCACTATTTCCACATCTCGATTGGCAAAACTTACATCCAGGAACAATTCTATCTTTTTCTTCATGAATTTCATTCAATAAAGATTCCGTAAATTCATTAGAATGCATTGCCTTTAAGATCAGTTTATCTGTATCTTCTGTCTTTGGATTTGTAGCACATACTTTCGCTAAGCCAATACAAGCAGCGTATACCTTCTTTTGTAAGTCACTCATTTTTGTGGTACGAGACCTTGGTTCAAAGAAACAGGTCTTTGTCTTTTAACTCTACCTAAACGGAAAACACCTGAAGTAGTAATGGAAATTTCATTTTGTCTTCCAGGATATTTTTCTTGGTTGTTTTCTCTAACATATGCTTTTCCTTGAATCAATACGCGATCTCCTTCTTCTAAAGCATATACTTCATCAGCTCTCCAATCTTTCGCTGTAAAGGAAACGATATCACGAGAACCTTCACCATTAGATTCATGACGATAATCTCTACAATTCAATTCTCTTAACAACGTAGAAATCTTACGATCTTGATTATAAATAGACAATCTTCCAAAAGCCATCTTCTGGTTTTGATTCTCTCCTAGATCTGTACGAATATGAACGATTCCTTCTTCTTCAATCGTTCCAATCATTGTTACATAAAAACAAACAATGTTTTGTTCTTTATCACGAATCGTTTCAAACGCAAAATAATCTTTATGTCTTTCTGCCATAGTATTCTATTCTCCTTTATTACTCATTGCGATTGATGCCATCTTCATAGCACCTTTTTGACTTTGACAACCTGCTAAAAATCCTGATGGATGACAAAAAATCGCATCCTCTACACCACTGATTTTTTGAAGATCTTCTTTTCTTAATCCATACCATTCTTTTGGTAAAGGATGACGATAAGATGTTCTATCCGATGGATCTTCTAAAACACATTGTATATTCCAACCACCTCTTAAAGCTGGAGAAATTACATACCAAAGTTCTTCTGCTTTTGGATTTGTATTAGACTCTGAAGTAACCACCCCTTGCCATGGCGCAAAATGTTCTAATAACATGATGTGTCCTGCAGAGTAATCTATATGTTGTAGAATGTAATCTCTTCCATCTAAAGCATCAATGATTGAATCTAAGCGATTCAAAAAGATATCTTGTGCAAATGACACAGCATCCATAAATGCTTCATAAGGATCTCTAGAACTTTCCCAACTTGGATTGAAATCTTTAATCACTTGTGAAATTGTAAATTCCATTTGTGATATATGTTGAATAGCAGATTTTTGTTTATCTGTAATATTTGGCATTTCATCCATTTCATTCATTACATAATCAAATCCATTATCATTTGCATCAATTCCTAAAACCAATGATTTCTCAATTTTATTGTATACAGAATCATAATAACGTTCTGGACAATTTTGTGATTCCAAAATAGCTTTATAGTATTTTCTCCAAACAAGACCACACGCAGCATAAGGAACATTCGTACCAGGATGTGTTTCATTTCTTAACTTACATTCCTCTGTATGATGATCTAATTCTCCACCACCAATATCAAATATGATCCATTGATCTTTATCTTCTGGAATATCATCATCTCCACCTCTGACGATATTGACATCATCACTTAGTAATGAAAGCATAGCTGCAGCGAAAACATCGTCTGCATGGAACAAACCATTGTGTGTAAACAAATTTAATTTTTCAGGCATATAGGTGTTCTCCTAACACAAAAAGTATTATACATAAATTTTAAATATCAGAAAAGAAAAAAATGGAATTACTCCATTTTTAAAGTTCAATCGTTCCAGTAATGTCTGATTCATTTGGAACACAAACAATTACATTTGTACCAGCTCTTTGAATTTTGCCATGTAATGCATATACTGTACCTGTTAAAAAATCAATCAATCTTTGCGCAGTACTGCGATCTAAATTATGAAGATTTATTACTACAGAATTTCCAGCTAATAGAGCATCTGCACAACTTTGTGCTTCTTCAAATGCTTTTGGTTCATAAAGATTGTAATCCATACATTCTCTCCTATTTCACACCAATTATTTTAACACTATTTCTTTTTTTCACTACTATATGTTTTTCCAATCATATCATAATAGCGTTTTAACTTACCTTCATAAGCAACATCACTCATATCAAAATATCTGTGATCTTTGATTTCATCAGGTAGATATTGTTGTTGTACATAATGGTTTGGATAATCATGTGCATATTTATATCCAACACCATGTCCAAGTTTAGAAGCTCCACTATAATGTGCATCTTTTAAATAAGAAGGAATTGGAAGATTTCCTGTTTCTTGTACTTCTTGCATTGCTTTAAAGATTCCATTACTTGCCGCATTGGATTTTGGTGCACATGCAACATAACATGCAGCATTTGCTAATATGATTTGGCTTTCTGGCATACCAATTCTTTCCACTGCAAGACTTGCAGAAACTGCAACTTCTAACGCTCTAGGATCAGCAATTCCACATTCTTCACTTGCCGCAATCATAATTCTTCTTGCGATAAAGCGAATATCTTCTCCAGCAGTTAACATTCTAGCTAAATAATATAAAGTTGCATCTGGATCAGAACCTCTCATACTTTTAATGAATGCAGATATCGTATCATAGTGATTATCACCATCTTTATCATAACGAATAGCACGTTTTTGAACACATTCTTCAACTACTTCTAATGTAATATGTACAGAACCATCTTCTTCTTTATCTGTTGATAAAACAGCTAATTCTAAAGCATTTAATACCGTTCTAGCATCTCCATCTGCTCTTTCTGCTAAAAATTCCATCGCATCTTCATCCATATGGATTTCATACATTCCAATTCCTTTAATTGGATCTTGCATGGCGCGATTCATCAATTCCATCAAATCTTGTTTGGATAAAGACTTTAATTCAAAGATTCGACTTCTACTTCTTAAAGCACCATTCACTTCAAAATAAGGATTTTCAGTCGTAGCACCAATTAATACAATGGTTCCATCTTCTACAAATGGTAATAAATAATCTTGTTGTGCTTTATTAAAACGATGTATTTCATCCACAAATAAGATTGTTTTCTTTCCATATTCATTGAAATTATCTTGTGCTTTTTGAACGATCATTTCCATATCTTTTTTACCGGAAGATGTCGCATTGATTTGTTCAAAATCAGCACTTGTCGTATTGGCAATTACTTTTGCCAATGTGGTTTTTCCAGTTCCTGGAGGACCATATAAAATAATAGAACCAATCTTGTCTGCTTTAATTGCACGATATAACAATTTACCTTTTCCAATAATATGTTTTTGGCCAACCATTTCATCCAAAGTTGTCGGACGCATGCGAGAAGCTAATGGTTCTTCTTTTTTTCTGTTTTTTTCATTTCCGTATTCAAATAAATCTGACATATCAATATTTTAACACTCTATAAATAAAAAAGCACCGAAGTGCTTTGAAGTGCGGATAACAGGACTTGAACCTGCATGGTATTCCCACTAGAACCTGAAACTAGCGCGTCTGCCAATTCCGCCATATCCGCATGGCTAAAATTATACTCGAAAACTAGCTTACATACAAATAAAAGGCATCAAATTGATGCCTTTTAAGATTATTCATCAAATAATGCTGCGCCATTTGTTTCAATGATATGTTTATACCAATAGAATGATTTTTTCTTATATCGATTGAATGTTCCATTTCCCTCATCATCACAATCAACATAAATAAATCCATAACGCTTGCTCATTTGTTTTGTAGATTCAGAAACCAAATCTATACATGCCCAAGATGTATAACCTAATAGTTCTACCCCATCTTCAACGATTGCATCATACATTGCTTTCATATGATCTTTATAGTAAGCAATATGTGCATCATCATTGACTGTATAAGATCCATTTCCATCTTCAACAAGTTCTTCTTTTTCACCTAATCCATTTTCTACAATAAACAATGGTTTTCTATAACGATCATATAAATCAACCAATGATATTCTTAGACCAATTGGATCAGATTGCCAACCCCATTCACTAGCCTTTAGATATGGGTTTTTAATTGCAGTAATGGTATTCCCTGCAGTTGTTTGTAGACCTGTTGTATCTTTCGCAACACATGAAGAAGAATAGTAAGAAAATGAAATGAAATCAACTGGATATTTTTTCATGATTTCTAGATCTTCATCTGTCATTTGGATATTTAATCCATGATTTTTAAATCTAGCTAATAAGTAAGAAGGATAGACACCAAATACTTGTGTATCAGAATAACAATATGTTGCTCTCATTCTTTGTTGTGCTTCTAATTGATCTTCTGGTTTACAAGAATATGGATAATAAGTTAGTTTTGTAAGCATACATCCAACTTTTGCGTCACTATATTTTTCATGAATGTATTTTGTCGCAAGTGCAGAAGCAACAAATTGGTGATGCATTGATTGGAAGATAACCTCTTCCCAGTTTTTATCATCAAAACGATCTTTGATCAATCCACCAGTTGTATATGGATGACGAATCATAGAATCTACTTCATTGAATGTCAACCAATACTTCACTCTATCTCCATAACGATCTACAATCGTATAGACAAAATTCATAAAGAAATCAATTGTTTGTCTGTTATACCAGCAATCATATTTCAGACATAGATTCAGTGGTGGTTCATAATGAGAAATTGTAACAAGCGGTTCAATTTGATATTTTTTTAGTTCATTAAAAACATTGTCATAAAATTGCAAACCTTCTTCATTTGGTTGTTCATCATCACCATTTGGATAGATTCTACTCCAAGCAATTGACATACGAAATGTCTTAAATCCCATTTCTGCAAGTAACGCAATATCTTCTTTGTAGTGATGATAAAAATCAGAACCATGTCTTTTTGGATAATGTTTGAGGTCTTCTGGATGAGCCATTGCCTCTTCTACATCTTTTGTTAGTACTTCATTTTGTTTCGCGTAGTTTGTAACATCAATGTCTAAATGACTTCTTGCGCAATCCGATACGGACCAACCTTTGCCACCTTCATCCCAACCACCTTCAAATTGGTTAGCTGCAGTAGCTCCACCCCAAAGAAAACCCTCTGGAAATTGTTTTTTACCCATATTAATTTTCACTTCTTCCTAAAGCTTCTTGTTCAGCTTGTTTATTTGATATTAATACAAATGGTGTATAAATCAAGAAAGAAATCAAAATCGCTAATAATTGTGTAATGATAGCTCCAACACTTCCACCACTAGCCATAAATGCCATCAATCCAGGAGGCGTTGTCCAAGGTGCATTAACAACCATCTTTCCACAGAAACCAATGGAAGTCATGAAATAACCAAATGCACTTGTAACAATTGGTGCAATCATAAATGGAATACCCATAATTGGGTTCATAACAATAGGAAGACCAAACGTAACTGGTTCGTTGATATTAAAGATTCCACAAGGAATGGACAATTTGGCAATAGAGCGATAATCATCACGTTTAGAAAATAATAAGATTGCAAGTAACAAACCGCCTGTAATGCCAGCACCTGTAATTGTTGAGAAGTTTGACATAAATGGTGTTGTAATGATATTAGGGATTGTTTCTCCTGCCATATAAGCAGCTTCGTTTTCCGCAAATGCAGCCAATAGAATTGGTTCATAGATAGCCTTTAAAGTTTGTGTTCCATGAATACCAAAGAACCATAACAATACAGACATGAAGATCAATAGTAAGAACCCAGGTAGACCCGTTAATACATTCTTTAATGGTGTTTGAATAAAGTTTGTGATTGCTTGGAACAATGTAACATTTAATAATGCTTCAAACGCAAATCCAACTGCAGCGATAATAAATACTGTAATAAATGCTGGGAATAATACCGCAAAAGATCTCGCAATGTTTGGTGGAACTGAATCAGGCATATGAATTTCTAATTTTCCAGATTCAACTAATTTCACATAAATCAAAGCAGAGAAAATACCTACAAGCATTGCAACGAAAAGACCTTTGGCACTTGTATAATCTGAAGATAATACATTAGCTACAATCACTTCTTCTCCACTTTCTGTAGCAGTAGCAGTTACTGAAGTAGCGCATAATGAAATAAAAGAACCTAAAGCTGTAATAGAAACAACACTATCCTTATTACCAAAGCTTTCTGCTACTTTAGCGGATAATAAAATAACGACACCAATTGCCATCATATTCATTGTTCCATAGTTTGCGGCAGTAAATAATGGTTTAAAATTTCCTAACCAAGCAAAACCTGGAACATTGGCTAAAGACATATAGCCTTCTGTTGTATTACATACAACATTCGCAAATAAAGTACAGAATGAACCAATAATGATAATTGGCATAAGATCCGTAAATGCATCACGGATAGCAGCAAGATAACGATTGTTTCCAATCTTACCTGCAATCGTCAACATGACGTTCATAAATTTTTCGTTCATAATTGAAACCCCTTTCAATGTATTTAATTTATCATTGAAAGAAATTATAAAAAATGATATTTTTTATATAATAAATATATAGTTTTTTATATATTTAAGAGGTGAATCATGAATTTAGACGATATACAAGCTTTTTTAACCGTTTATAATACAGGTAGTATTTCTAAAGCTGCATTGGCTTTATATATGAATCAAAGTAATCTTTCTACAAAAATTCAACATTTAGAAAATGAACTTGGTGTTGAACTATTTATTCGTGGAAGAGGAAGACATTCTATTGAATTAACAATGCAAGGACAAAAATTCTTACAAATTGCGGAACAAATCAATAATTCTATGAAAGAAATTGACTATATTAAAAGTTCTTCCAAGAAAGAATTTGTTTCTATTGCAGCAAATGAAGTAATTAATCTATTTTCTTTAATTCCCTTCTACAAAGATTTTATGTCGAAACATCCAAATATCACATTAAATATTCATACCTATCATTCTTCAGAAATCTACAACAAGCTTGAACAAAATAGTTTTGATTTTGGAATCGTTAGTATTCCTCGTGCCTTCGCAAATCTAAAAACAATTCCTATCTTTAATGAAGCAATGTATCTTGTTTCCCCTCAAGATTCACCTTACTACAATGGAATTCATGTTAAAGAACTACCTCCCGAAAAAGAACTTTGTATTCGTTGGAGTCCAATTTTCAATGCTTGGCATGATGGATTCTTTGGAGACCATAATTATTATGTACGTATTTCAAACGGTTCTGAATTAGCATCTTATATGGTAGAAAAGAATATGTGGTCTATCGTTTCTCTTAGCACGGCATTAAAGATTGCTAAAACCAATCCAATCTCTATTAATTCTATCTATGAAGAACCCCCAAAGATCAGCTTTTATCTTGTTGAAAAAGAAAAAAAGTACCGTTCAGAAGCACACGATACTTTCATTCATGAATTATTTAACTATATCCGTACAAGCATTAACATTGAATCAACGATTTAAAAATTGATTCAACAATTTTGTTAACAAATAAATTAATGAACCTTCTAGAATCATACATAACAAAAAGATCCATAAATCATTCCAATGAAAAGATACAGAAAATACATTTGGAAAACAAAATAACGCAACAAATAATAAAACCGTCATACAACTCATAATAAGAAAACGATTCTTTGTAAGTGGATGATACACTTTAAACAATGTAATGATATATACGATTCCCGTTAACAAAACAAACAATCCAGAAAATCTAGTATCATCCAACCCATACTTTTGTTTTAAAGTAATACATAATAAGGCAATCATCAATACACTGATACTACTAGGCAATGAATTCAAAAAAGAACGCAATAAGAATCGATCATGAATTCTTTCAAAGCTAGGTTCCATTTGTAGAAATAATGTAGGTATTCCAACACCAATTGCACTAATCAAAGTCAAATGAATTGGAATAAATGGATATGATTGTCTACATAAAATGACATAAATCGCTAATAGAATAGAAAATGTTGTTTTTACCAAATACATGGAAGAAGCTCTAGAAATATTATTAATCACTCTTCTTCCCTCATCAACAATCGAAGGTATTTCTGAAAAGTCGTTGTTTAATAATATGAGATTTGCGTTATTTTTTGCAGCATCATTCGCAGAACCAATAGAAACAGAAACATCTGCCACTTTCATAGAAGGAACATCATTCACTCCATCTCCATTCATTAAGATATGATGTCCTTCTTTTTGAAATGCTTGTACTAATTCCTTTTTTCCTTCTGGTGTGACTCTTCCAAAAATGCGATACTTTCCAACGATATCTTCCAATGATTCCTCACACAAAGAATAATCTACATAATCTTCCGCATGATCAATTCCAATTTGTTTTGCCAAAGAAGAAACCGTCAGAGCATCATCACCAGATATGATACATACTCCTACATCTTGTTTCTTAAAATAATCAATGATTTCTTTCGCATTTGAACGCAATTCATCTTGAATCACAATTAACGCAATCAATTGTAGATCATTTGGTAATGTTTCTTTTTGTACAGAAAGTGAACTATGACAAACTGCCAATACTCTTTTTCCTTGTTTTGTGTATGTATTCATTTGATTCACAATATTTGAATCTTGTTTTTCAAACAAGAAAGGATAGGCACCTACATAAATCGTTCCTTGACCAACTAAAGTTTTTGCGGCATATTTTCGACTAGATGAAAAAGCTAAAGAAGATTTTATTGGATAAGTGTTATTTTTTGAAAAGTAGTTGATTAACGCATGACTTGTTGCGTTTGGATTTGTTTCATCAAAAAGATATGACTGCATCAAAGGAACAAATTCTTTTTCATGCATTCCATTGAAATATAAAACTTGATCCACTTGCATATTTCCAGTAGTCAAAGTACCTGTTTTATCAAAACAAACCATATCCACTCTCGCTAAAGCTTCAATGGAAAATAAATCTTGTACAAGAATCGACTTTTTCGATAAACGAATCGTAGAAACTGCCAAAGCTATTGAAGTTAAAACAATCAACCCTTCTGGAATCATTCCAACAAGTGCTGCAATTGTTTTTAATAATGCATTATCCCAACTTAAACGAATGAAATAGTATTGTGTCAAAAACAATAAAATTCCAATTGGAATCAAAATATAAGAAATACTACGAATGATCTTATCTAAGTCTTTTCGTAAGGATGAAGTAACATGTGTTTCTTGAGAAGCATCAGCAACGATTTGACGGATTGCACAGGTTTCTCCAACTTTCGTCGCTTTGACTTCAATATTTCCAGCTACGATCATTGTACCTGCATAAACAATATCATTTTCTTTTTTCTCGATTGGCTTTGCTTCACCTGTTAATGTACTTTCATCAATTTCACAAACTCCACCTACTACCATTCCATCTACGGGAACTTGCATTCCTATATGTAATTGCATCAAATCATCTAAAACAATATCCTCAGGCAATATTTCATTCCATTCATCATCCCGTTTCACTTTGATCTTACTTTCCGCAAGAATTGATAATTGATCCAATAATTTTTTAGATTTCAATTGTTGGTAGACACCTACACTTGTATTAAAAATAACAGTTCCTATAAATAAACCATTTTTTAATTTTCCTGTTAACAAAACAAAAATAAATAGAATTAAATTCACAAAATTAAAATAAGTAAAAATATTCGAACAAATAATCATCTTATTTGTTCTAGAACTATTTTTACTTCTTCCATTTACTTGATTGTTATGAATTCTTTCTTCTACTTGTTTTGTTGTTAAACCAGAATACATTATTTCACCATAATCAATTGTTTTAATCTTTCCTTTGTATCAAAAATATCAACATTCTCTGCTGCATAAGTACTCGCAAACATTACTGCATTTTTCAAATCAACACCACATTGTTTCGCACATAAATACAACGCAACAACTTTATCAAAATTCAACTTTTCTGTATTTTGTGCAATAAAACATTCATCTTGATCATTTACAAATACACCTTGTCCTTGTTTCACAATGATTACAATACCACTCGTCATTTCACCAAGATGTTTTGCGACATCTCTTAACTCACCACTATATTCATTTGCCAAATAATAAGCTTCCGTATCAGATACGATAAGTGTTGGTTGATAAGAATAAATATTTTCTAATGCTCCTTCTATCAAATCATTGCTACGACCATTTGGAACAAAGACCAAAGGTTTCTCTAATTCAGATAATGCAGTAAATACATTATCAATGCTGAACTGTTGTCCACACAACATATCTGCGAATAAACAAATATTTGATATATCATCACAATATAAATACATATCATCTAAGAATGAATCATCAAATTCATATTCCGCACCAGGAACAATAAATTGACTTGTTTCACCATTTAAATCTGATAATGTATATCGACAACCATTCATTTGATCCTTTATTAATCTCATTGGAATTGATTCACTCACTGCTTGTTGATAGACAGTTTCACCATAAACACCTTCTCCAACTGGAGAAATCAATTCAAAATCTAATCCAAGACTTTGAAAATACTTTGCACATTCATATCCACTACCAGAAACTTTTTGTTCTGTAGATAAAATATCAATATTTTCATTTCCTTTAGGTAATTGTTTTACTTTAGATAGTATTTCTAAATATGTCGGTCCAATCATTAATGTCTTTTTCATTGTTTGATTATAACATCCTTCCTCAAAAAAAGAAAAATATGCCTCTCTTCTTGAATAAAAGTCATGGGCTTTCAGACGTAGAAATTGCAATATTAATCAATAAAACTCAAATTTTTTTCAGTTTTTCAACTGCTTCTTACTTTATAAATTGCTGAATGCTTAGTGTAATTGTTAATATCACAACCATCATTAATACAATGATATATTTCAAAAGATGATCTAGAAAATCATACCGAAGTAACAAAAATAAACCATTTGGTAGAATACAAAGAAGAATGATAAATCCTGTTAATGTAATCGTTCCTGCAATCGTTCCTAGTTTTTTAGAGAGTGCCATCGCACTTGTAATCGTAAACACAAATATCCAAACATAATTCATCACATATAACAACAACCAAGTAGACATATGCAGTGTTGAATGAATCCCTAAGGCTTGATTAACTGTTTGGTTCATGAAGTGATATGTATAATATTTTGTAATCTTGAAATAGAAAAGACCAAATACAATTCCAAACAACAATATCGCAATCATAAAATAATGCATCCATTGTCTCAAATAATATTTTGTTTCCCCAATCTTTGTACAGAATACATATCGATATGTATTTTCTTGATAAAACTTTGACATCGTTGAAAAAATAATGCAAATCAATGGAATCAATATCAATAAACTATGAATCATTGTTCCCATTGGATTCTTTTTTTCAACCAATAATATAAGTGATTTATTATCTACATAATATTGCACGTTCATTTCTTTTAAAGATTGTACTTCCATAGATATTTGATCTATATCATCTTTATGATTTCTAAGTGATTCTAATTCATACAGTTCTTGACTCTCTTCTTCTGAAAGAATTCCATCATTTTCTATCATTTTATTAACAAGTTGATCTGAACGATCACTTGCTGCATAGATTTGTTGTTTATCCGTTTCAATCCGTTCTAGCAATTCATCATTGATTGGACCATAGTACTGTTGTACAAATGCATCATAACTTGACTCTTGATTATTCTTAACAACTTTATAATGATTCATGTCATAGAAACAATACCCAAATACAATCAATATAATCAATAAAGCTTTTCTTTGTAGAAGAACTTCTTTTAACTGATAGATTATAAAATGACTACTATGTAGAAAGAAACGTTTATCATTTGATACTTTTCTATAAACTGAATGACGAAAGAAAAATAGACTACATATTATAAATACTAAAATAAGTAAAAAACAAAGAATCGGTATGAGAAAGCTACGTGGAATAACTGTATGAAAAACATAAACCATCTGTTCAAAAAGCTGATCCATTGTCAAAATTGTATAAATATTAAATTGTTTCAATAAAGATAAAGAAGAAGCAACAGAAAGAAAACGATTCAATAGTAATTCAATAATCATGAAAGCAGTAGAAACAAAGAAGGAAAGTGCACTACTCTTTGTAAAAGAATAAAAAAATATAAAAAACAATAAAAGAACCAGAACTCCAATATAAGAAGAAGCTGTAAGTAATATATAGTATGTTCCTAAAGGTAATGTATATGCAATGATATCAATCGTATTTAACATTTGAAATGGTGCATTCAAAGAAAGACCACTCATTTGAAAATACAAAAGATCAATACCTGTCTTTACAACGTACAGCGTACTGATAAGTAAAAGAATTGAAATGATCTTTGATAATAAAAGTGATTTATAAGATGTTGAACAACTGTTAAATAATGGAAATAAAGAACTATCTGTATCTTGTTGTATCAAAAGATAAACACAATATAAACCAATAAATAAATATATAAAACTCCAATACATATTAAAAGATGTATATTGTGTAAATAGAATATCATTCATATAAATGAATGGTTCAGAAAGAAGAAATTCTAATGTTTCTTTTTGTTTCTTAAGTTCTAATTGATTCTGTTCTGAAGAAAACAATACAGAATCAAGTTTATCATTTGTATTTTGTAAGAGTTGCGTATAAGTTGTTGAATATTTTTCTTTTCTGTCGGCACGAAAAGCTGCTGGTTCAGAAAGCCCGAGTGTTTTTGCATAAGAATATGCATCAACAGATTTCGAAAAATCTGTTGTTTTAAGAACAGATATATCCTTAGATAAAGAACGTACATCCTCTGTTGTAGATACATAAATACATTGAAAAATAGAAAGTACAAAGAATGTAATGATCAAAAGAAGCAAACTTCTATTCTTATATAGTCGTCTCAGTTCCGCACGTATCATAAGCATTACCCTAACCAATCTAGATAAACATCATCCAATGTTGTACTGACTCGATTACCAATTGGAATTTGTGAAATGAATCTTGTATGCATCTCATGATCAACATATGTTTGATTTACGATTTTAATAGATGAATTCATAGAAAGAAGTGTATTAATATCTAAAGATGATTCATATACATTTGTTTCTTCCATCAAAGATTGTTGTGAAGAACATGTCAGAATCTTACCTTGTTTCATAAAAATGATTTGTGAAGCAGTAAACTCAACATCTGAAATAACATGCGTCGCTAAAAGAATGATTCTATCATTTGAAATAGACGCAATTAAATTACGAAGATTTCTTCTTTCGATTGGATCAAGCCCTGCAGTCGGTTCATCTAGTAAAAGAATCTTTGGGTCATTCAACACTGCTTGCACAATCATAACTCTTTGTTTCATACCACCTGATAATCCCTTCAGTGATCTTTTACGATAATCAAACATATTCACTTTCTGAAGAAGTTCCTGAATGACTGGTTTTGGTTTTGAAATCTTCTTTAAAGAAGCAATGTAATACAAAAAATCTTCTACAGATAAATCAAGTGATAACTGTTGTGTCTGAGGCATATAACCAAGTATTTCTCTATAAGAAGAACCAAGTTGTTTAATATCTATTCCATTATAAAAGATTCTACCTGAATCAGATTGTAATGAACATGTCAGAATATTCAGAAGTGTAGATTTCCCAGCGCCATTTTGTCCTAAAAGACCATAAATGCCATTAGACAATGAAAGCTCTACATGATCTAAAGCCTGCACTTTTCCATATCTTTTACAGAGTGCAGATATTTTCAATTGATTGTCTGTCATAATGATTTTCCTTATTTAAAATATAATGTTATTCAAAAGAGAAAACAAGTATACGATATGTGTTATATGAAAAAAGAAAGTACATAGAATACCATCTTATGTACTTCTATCATTATTGTCATTTATTATTTTGAATCATATATCTACAAGTACCAGTATCTATATTGCATTCAATTGGTCCTTCTGTATGATACGCAATGATCTTATTATCTATGACTCTACAAATTACAGAAAAATCAGTTTTTCCACCATTAATACTTGTAACATTACATTCTTCAACTGAAATACTTTGAGATGGAATGATTTCTTGTACCAAATTTGCATCTAAATCATATATCCTATATTTCTGTTCTCCTTCTAGTTGTGATGTATAAATATACTGTTCATTAAAATAAGTAATCATTTCATTAGAAAATATATGGATATCTTGTAAGTCATTTATACTACGATAATGCGACACTAATGTATTATCATCATACGAAATGGTAGAAATAGAATCCTGATTGACCATTTCAACATATTCATCATTTTGAATTGGAACATTTACAATTTCATCATTTTCATCAAGATAAGCAAAATGTCCTGATTCACCATTTTTTAAATAAATCTTATCTTTCGAAATAAAGAAACTATCCGCATAAGTATCTTTTATTGTTTTCATTTCTTTTCCAGTAAGAGAAAATATATGAATTGTCATATGTGATATATTTTCAATCATATAAACTTTATTATTATGAATTGTAAAATTGTTATAGGGTTGAAAATCAAGTTTAAAAAGTTCTTTCAATTCTTTTCCATCTAATGACATCTGTACAAGTGAATACCACGCTTCCCCTTCTATATTCATGTAAGTCGCTAATGTATATATTGCATCATCTAATACATAAAAACCCATTCCAGCTTCAATATAACTCTCATATCTTTTGTAAGATCCATGATTTTCTTCTAAAAACTGATCATCTTGGAAATAACAATAATTTATCAATGTTTCCTTCTCACCTTCAATATAATAAAGTGCATTATTATTCAAGTTCAGAATATAATATCCATCTTTATATTTTGCGATAGGTAATGGATGATATACTGCTTGGTCCTCTTCACTAATTGAATCATTAATTTCTATTGTTGTTCTACAACCAACAAGCAGTGAAACTAACACAAACAATGCTAACACTTTTTTCATCACATTCAATTACTCAAGCTAAACGCCACACCTGAAACACTTGCATTTAAAAGTGTATTATTCATACTTCCATATACAGTATATCCTATTCCTGAAGCTAATCCACTTGACGCATACACTGTTTTAAAACTCAAAACTCCAAGCAACAAAGAAATAATCGTGTAAATTTTCATTTTTTTCTTCATATTAACCTCCCTAATAAGCTCGAAATATTTCTATGTAAAACTAAAATCCATTCTCGAAAGTTTGTAGAAAACACAAAGAAGAATATAATTATTCAAAATAAAAACTGATTATAAATTTTTTTAAATAAATTCTTCACAAAAAAATGTATTTATTGCCTAAAATATCACCATTTTTATACCGTTTTAAATTAAAATACATATAATTTATTATCCATTTCTAATTTTAGTATAAAAAAAAGGTGTAGTTTATCAAGACTATTATTTAATAGTTAAGTTTGCTATAATATTTAATTGTAATAACAATAAACAATTAATTGAAGTTTTTTATCTATATATGAATAATAAACTTTATGCAACCAATAAAAACTATCAACTTTCATTTCTTTATTTCACTATTTCTTTCCTTCACATTTTCATTCAAGAACATTGCTTTTAGTAACAATAAAAAAATCCCTAAGCATATAACCTAGAGACTTCATTAATCTATTTTATTTTTCAATCGTCACTTGCACATGAAGGCTACTTTGAAGAATGAAATAATCATCACATGATATAATTGGACCGCCAACACAAATGAATAAATATAAGCGTAGGAATCGTTCTTTACGTGTTTTTACACGGAATGGTATTCAGCTAAGCATAGAGAAACCTCTCAAGAAGAGATTAATTTTATCAATTCAATTAACGATTAAATGTCCATATTGTAATGGCACTCATTTCAAGAAAGATGGACATAGAAAAGATGGTATGCAAAAGTATTTTTGTAATGATTGTAAACATAGTTTTAATCCACTATCGAATACAATCTTCGATTCTAAAAAGATACCTATATCAGAATGGATAGAATATCTTCTTCATCTATTTGAATTTCATTCTTTTAAAACTAGTGCATCAGATAATAGAAATTCAAATACAACTGGTCAATATTGGTTTATTAAAGTGTTTGAAGTTCTCAAGGGAATTCAAGATGATGTTGTTTTAGATGGAAGAATCTGGATAGACGAAACATATTTTTCAAAGAAGAAAAGCGAAGAAATCTTAAAGGATGGTAAGAAATTAAGAGGTATATCAAGAAATAAAATTGGAGTTGGTGTAGCTACTAATGGAAAGCATTCAATATTTATTGTTACGAATACATCTAAACCATCTGATACTTCCACATTAAGAACTTATACGTCTCACATAAAAGAAGGATCTACTATAATTCATGATGAAGAAAAATCACACAATATATTAGTTAAAATACTTAATTTGAATGAAAAAAATATTCAAGTGAAGAACTAAAAAGAATGGATGATAAAGATAATCCTCTTCAACCAGTAAATGAATTGCACGCTTTGATGAAACGATTCATGAGAATGCATGGAAGTTATCAAAGAGAACACCTTCAAGATTGGATGAATCTATTTTATTTCATAATGAATGATCCAAAAGACAAGTATGATAAGGTTCTAAAATTCATACAATTAGCAGTAGATTCGCCAAAAAGAGTGAAATATCGAGATACAATGTGCAAAAAAGACCATGAATATCATAATTCATAGCCTTCGTGTGCAAGGGATGATTTTTATTTAAAAAATAGCATAAAAAAAACATATAATCTAACGACTATATGCTTTTTTCCAATGGTGGTCCCAGGCAGAATCGAACTGCCGACACAAGGATTTTCAGTCCTTTGCTCTACCGACTGAGCTACAGGAC
>CAVLCI010000036.1:0-16903 GCA_963661415.1 Bifidobacteriaceae bacterium
AGGAAAATTTAATTCCTTCATTTTTTTATGAATTCTTTCATGATATGAATTGATTCAGTAAAATATGGATCTTCATGAAAACCATGTGGTGCACCTTTTAATACATGATATTCACAACACTCACCATAAACTTCTTTTGCTTGATTGCTGTATGAAATTGGTACAATTTCATCTGCATCGCCATGATTCAACAATACATTACCTTTATAGTTCTTAATTTCTTCATACATCTGAAAATGTAATACACTTCTAGCGTATTCACCATTCAATCTCATCTTTCCCTCTCCAATAAAATCAGGAATATTATTAGGATCAAATTGAATAATCTGCATCGATCCTTTTCTTGCATCATCTGGAATACAAAAAGCAGGATAATTCAAGATCAACCGTTCAATAATTTCAGGATGTCTAGAAGCATATACTGCTGATACAAATCCTCCTTGTGAATAACCAATCAAAGTTAATAAATTAGAATCAACATCCGTATCTTTTTGTACAAATTGCACAACATCATTTAAGTCATCAATTTCTGTAAGAGGCGTCATTTCAGAATGAAAGTTACCATCACTAATTGTTTCAAAACCACCACCACAAAAATCAAAGATATAACAAACATAACCATCTTTCATTAGTTCTTTTGCGTCTGCATAAACACTTCTCATATCTGAAGTAAATCCATGGCAAAGAATCAAAGGTCTAACTTGATCATTTGGGTGATTTTCATATAATTTTATTCCACGTATCACGCGTCCATTTTCTTTTAAAACACTAAATTTTTGTTCCATAATTCCCTCTATTTCTTATAATCATAATTTTCATATGCATGAATGGAAATATCTTTAATGATTCTTTCCTCATTTACTTTTTCAGTATTGATAGAATAAGAGATATCATAAGGATTCTCTTTGTCAGATAATTCTAAACTATAATACCAATCATCGCTTGTTGTTGATTTTGTATGATTCCAATCATTTTTTGTGATCAGTGTATCTAAGTCAGTGCATTTCATGCCAGTAGAAATACCACCTGAAATTGTAATATCCACATTTTCAATATCATACTTTTCATAACTGTACAAAGATATAACATATGCATCATTCATTGTTATCTTTTTACCTGTTGGAGAATGAACACGTAATGAAATTTCTTGTTGGTTTTCATTTTCTAAATAAATATATTCATAATCATCTTTTTTGATTTTCTGATTTTCTAAATCACTAGAATAATCTGTATATTTCCAACCATTTTCTAAAAAGCATTGTACTGTACATGGAAAGGAATAATAATCCCCATTGATTGTAAATTCATTGGTCAAAGTATCATCAATCACTCCATCTCCAACAACGATTTCATCGGTTGATGATAAATAGTCTTGACTATTAATTCCATGATCAAAAACAGATTGAAATCCATATCCTAAAAGACCTAATACACACCCTACCTTACAAACTGTTTGAATATATTTCTTCCATTGAAACGATTTATTTTGATTGACTATTTCTTCATCGTCTTGTTGGTAGGTTTGTTGTTTTTGTTCTTGATATTGAACAGCCATAAACACTCCTTAAAAATATTTTGTAGCTAAAAGAAATGCCATTACATGAATTGCTTGAGGAAATTGTTGATTTTCAATCATTTCATGAATTTGACTTTCTGTATATGTTTTCACTTCTAAAAATTCTGTATCATCTAGATGTAAATCAGATACTTTTACACATTCATCCGCAAAATAACAATATGCATCATTATCTGCAATTGTTGCGTTACTTGGTATTGTAATCAAATGTTTCCAATTTTCAGATTTATATCCTGTTTCTTCAAGAAGTTCTCTTTTAGCGCATTCTAATGCATCTTCTGCACCTATTTTATCATATTCTTTCTCGGCAGTTTCTATTCCTCCAGCAGGAAATTCAACAGTTACTTGATTAATTCCATGACGAAATTGTTTCACACAAATAAATTCACCAGTTGTTTTTCTTGCGACAATGACAGAATAACTTCTTCTAGAATATTGATAATATGGTCCAAACTCTTTTCCATTTGGTAAACGATAAGTAGCTTTCCGAAAGTCTATCCATTGATCTTTTACGATATGTTCTTCTTTCACTTTTTCCCATTTTAAGTTTTTCATGCGTTTTTTGTTTCCTCAATCCATAAATCTACAGATGCATCACTTGGCATTCTCCAATCTCCACGTGGTGATAAAGTAACAGAACCTACTTTCGGTCCATCTGGTAAGCAACTACGTTTGAATTGTTGATGAAAGAATCGATTGTAAAAACGAATCAATGAATCTTTGATTTCTTCTTTAGTTAATTCATTATATGCATGTAATGCAAAAGCAATTAATTTACTTGGTGTAAATCCATAACGTAATGTATAAAACAAGAAGAAATCATTTAAATCATATTTTCCAATTTTTTCTTCTGTTTTTTGGGCAATTTTTCCATTAGAAGCCGGTGTTAATTCAGGTGAAATCGGTGTATCTATAATGCTTAATAGAATCTCTTTTAATACATCATCATTGCATGAATATGCATAGCTTTTACAAATATATTGAACCAATGTTTTTGGTACAGAAGTATTAACACCATACATAGACATATGATCTCCGTTATATGTACACCATCCTAAAGCGAGTTCACTTAAATCACCTGTACCAACAACAAGGCCATTTTCCATATTCGCTGCATCCATCAATATATAAGTGCGATATCTTGCTTGTGCATTTTCATAAGTTGTATCCCCTTCTCCTTGATAGACATTCCCATGTCCTAATTGTTCAAGATGAAGTTTAACACCTTCTCCAATTGCACATTCTCTTAGCTCTACATTTAATCTTTTCATTAACGCAATCGCATTATTATAAGTTAAAGAACTTGTATTTCCTTGATTTGGCATTGTATACCCAATGATATGAATATCTTTACAAATTTTTTGTGCTTCATGGCATACGATCAAAGCTAACGTACTATCTAATCCTCCCGAAATACCAATGACTAGATTTCGAATATGCGTCGCACGAACTCTTGTCGCTAAACCATTTGCTTGAATCTGTAAGATCTTTTTACATCTTTCATCTCTTTCTAAATCATCATTTGGAACAAACGGATTTCTTGGAATTTGATAATTTTCTTTTTGTAAGATAGAAACTAATCGTTCTACAGAAATATCAATACAATCTTCAACAACAGGAATCAAACAAGAGATTCTTGTATATCCTGATTCTGTTGTAAATGTATTTTGATGTAGTCGATTATAAAGAATCGTATCTAAATCGATCAACGCTGTATCTACATGTGTTCTTTCTGTAAAAATAGAATCTTTTAATTGTTTTCCATTTTCATAAATTAATGAATGTCCAGAAAAAACAAGATCCGTAGAAGATTCATCCACTCCACTAGAAACATAACAATATGCACAATAACAACTACTAGATTGTTGTGAAACCATATTTCTTCTATATTCTTGTTTTCCAATCAATTCATCTGATGCACTGAGATTTACAATGATATTTGCTCCAGCTAAACAAGCATGCGTACTAGGCTTATCTGGAACCCAAAGATCTTCACAGATATCACATCCCACGATGGCTTCAGTATTACAATCTTCCAATAAAAGATTCGTACCAAATGGTACAGTCATTCCAGCAATTTGAATGTATGAATCTTTGATATCTTTCCCAGAAGTAAACCATCTTTCTTCATAAAATTCAGAATACGTTGGAATATTGATTTTAGGAATCACAGCGTTAATTGTTCCATTTGACATAAAAACTGCACAATTATATAAACAATGTTCTTTTCTAAGTGGCGCTCCTACTACCACAAGACCTTTCGTTACTTTTGCGATTTCTATTAGTGCAGTATGGCAAGTTTCTAATAATAATTCACTACCAAAAAGATCTGCACATGTATATCCACATACAGATAATTCAGGAAATAATAATATTCCACAATCATAATTTGATTGTATTGTATCTATGATTTGTTTTGTATTATATGTAACATTCGCTACTTTTAAGGATGGAACAACATTTCCAACTTTAATCATTTTATTTTTCATATAAAAATCCTATCTAGATTTCTTAAACCATTTAATTCTTTAGGAACAAGTGCATCAATCGCTCTATAATCTCCTTCAATGTAATATTTTCGAACAAGTGTTGAAGAAACCATTTGGAAATCATTTGGTGTATCAATGATTTGAATCATCGTTTGATATTGTGATAAAAAATCATTATGTTGAATAAAATAATTACAATCATCATAATTTCTTTCTAAACAAACAATTCCAAATTCCTTACACAATTCATCTACATGTTTCCAACCTGTTTCTAGTTCTACTAATTTATCTGAACCAAACAACAATTTACATGTATATCCTTGTTGTTTTAAATATCTTAAAGTTTCATATGTTCTTGGTTGTTGTTTCAAGTGAATTTCATAATCACTTACAATCATCCATTCACGGTTTGATGCAATTTTTTTTAACATATTCAAACGTATTTCATCCGAAAATGCAAAATCTTTTTTTTGTTCATCTTTAATATATGTCATTTTACTTGGAACAAAAATAACAACATCACTATTTGTTTTGTTTTTTGCGTATTCTGCAAGTTGAATATGTGCATTTGTAGGAGGATTAAACGCTCCTCCAAAAACCAAAGCTTTAATCAAGGGAACCTCCATGTAATTTTTGATACATGTTTTCTCTTAATTCATATACTTTTTCTGTTAAATCAACATAGTGTGTATGTGGCATTTTTGGTCTTAATTCAGATTCCCAAACTTTATTTTCCAATTGATCTTTAATAAATTCTTTCTTTTCTTTAATAGAAGGAAGTTCCATCGCAAGATTTCCTTCTATGATATGTGGAACTAAGATTTTTTCGACTTTGATTGGTGTAATCTTTCTTGAATGATGGAATGCATCAGGATTCATATCATAGACTGTAATTTCTTTACCTTCTACAATTTCTTCTTCATCTAAAGAGATAATATCTGCCTGTCCTTTTCCTTCTTCATCGTAAATACGCCATGCCATTAACTTACCTGGAATGATTGCCTTACTTGCAGAATCAGAACATTTCATACGTGGAGAATAAGTACCATCTGCTTCTTTTACTGCAACAAGTTTATAAACTCCTCCGAATACTGGAGATGAAGAAGAAGTAATTAGCTTTTCTCCTACACCATAGGAATCAAAATGTGCTCCTTCATACATTTCCATATCTGCCATTGTATTTTCATCTAAGGAATTTGAAGCAACAAGTTTTACATAAGACTTACCTGCTTCATCTAATCTCTTTCTTAGTTTCTTATATCCACGTGCTAAATCACCAGAGTCAATTCTAGCGCTTTTAACACGTTTATTTGGATCATTTGGATATTTTTCGATTAAATAATCATCAATTTTAATTAAGTTAGGTAAGCCACTTTCTAGAATATTATAAGTATCTAATAATAAAGAAACATTATCTGGATAAGTATCTGCATATGCTTTGAAAGCTTCAAATTCATCTTCATAGAATTCAATGAATGAATGTGCAATCGTTCCTACCGCTTTTACTTCTGATCCATATTTCATTTCTGCTAAACAATTAGCTGTACCAATGCATCCACCTAATATTGCAGCATATGCGCCATTATCTCCAGCAGATTGTCCTTGTGCTCTTCTTGTACCAAATTCCATAACGTTTCTTGGTGTATGTGTAGAAAGCCCTGAAATTTTTGTTGCCTTTGTTGCAATCAAAGAATGAAAATTCATTGTTTGTAATAAGTATGTTTCAATTAAAATAGCACCAACCATATCACATTCAATACGTACCATTGGTACTTGAGGATAACAAACCAATCCTTCTTTCAAAGCATACATATTACCTTTCCAACGATAATCTTTTAGATACTCTAAAAATGCATCTGACATGCCTTTTGTCTTTAAATAAACAAGATCTCTTTCTGTAAAATGATATTCTCTCAAAAACTTCACAAGCGCATGTTGTCCACAAGAAATACTATATCCTTGATTATCTGGATTCTTTCGAAAAAACATATTAAAAACCATTGTTTTATCTTTGAAGCCATGTTCAAATAAACAATTCGCCATTGTGAATTCATAAAAATCTGTTACCATTGCTGGATTATCGTAATCTTCATCTGCAATATATGGTTCTACTTTAATATTAGACATATTCATTTCCTCTTTTATAAAATATTGATTTGGCAAGATTTCATAACTTCAATTGCCGCAAGATGTTTTTCTACTGTTACACCTGCACATGCCTTTTCAACCACATTGATCTTTGTATTACAAAGTGCAGCACGTAATAAAAGTGCATTAGAAATCACACAAATATCAGTACATAATCCAACCAATGTTATTTCATCAATTTGATCATTCGTTATATATTGAACCAATGCATAAGAACCAAACGTAGGTTTTTCTACCTCAATATAACTCTTATTTTCTAAAGCATTTTGGATATCTTGATTTAATTTCCATCCATCACTTCCTTTGATACAATGTTCAATTGGTAAATTTTGTCCTTCTAATGTTTCTAAATAATTCTTTTCATGCGTATCATATGTTACATAAATCCGATCATAATCCTTTTGTATTTCAGCAACTACAAAAGGAATAATACCAACTGCTTCTTTTGTTCCTAATGAACCATCCACAAAATCCTTTTGTACATCCACGATTACCAATGCTTTTTTCATAAATTTTCCTCCAAATAATCGTACATCGGATCAAACCGATATAAAGCTGCTTGTTTTCCACCTCTTTTGGTTTTCTTTCCAGTATCCACCATCATTTTCTTGATATCCCTTCTAAAATTACCAGTATCTACTTTATGACCAATGACAGCTTCATAAGCATCTTGAACTTCTCGTAAAGTACATTCATCAGGCAATAGATTAAATAAAATACCAGTTGAAGCAACTCGATGTTTCATTACATCCATTGCCATATTAATTGCCTTAATATGATCACAAGCAAGTTGTGCATTACTTTCTGTTAACCATTGAGATTTACTCTCTACATAGTTTCTTTTCGCTGTTTCAATGATTTCATATGCAATATGAATATGTTTATGTTCTTCCTCTAAAGTCACGATAGATTTTCTACCTTTTTCATCTGTAGAAATCGTTTTTTTAGAAATTGTAAACCAACCTGCATCACTTGCATCATCATTAGCGTGTGTGTTTTTGATATTTGATGCAGGTGTCATTGATAAATAAACAGTTGTAATAATACGTGTTCTAGGATCTCTATCAGCATTCCCAAATGTGTATAATTGGCGAAAATATGTATATTCAGAGATACTTGTTTCTTCTTCAAGTTCTCTACTCACTGCCTTTTCCATATCTTCATCAAAATTCACAAAGCCACCTGGCATTGCCCAATCTCCTATAAAAGGATGATTTTTTCGTTTCACAAGTAAAATTTTCAATTTTCCTTCGGATACCGTAAATAAAATCATATCTACAGTATTACTTGGTCTACGATATTGATTTTCATCATAATTTTTTAAAAACTCTTCTAGAGTTTCACCTTGTTCATTTCTTTCATTCATAATAGTCACTTTGACTATTAAATGATATGCTAAAGGAAATTGTTCTGTCAATAAAAAAGTACCTATATGATCATTCATATAAGTACTGCAAACTCATTAAAATAAAGATTCATTATGATGAATACCTAAATGTTCATAGGCTTTTTCAGTAACAACTCTTCCACGTGGTGTTCTATTCACAAAACCAATCTGAATCAAATATGGTTCATAAACATCTTCTAAGGTCGTTGTTTCTTCAGAAATAGAATTCGCTAATGCATCCAATCCAACAGGACCTCCATGGAATCTTTCAATAATACCTTTTAAATATCGAATATCAACTTCATCTAAACCTAATGAATCAACATGTAAACGAACTAAAGCATCTTCTACAACACGCTTAGATATCACACCATTATTTAAAACTTGTGCGAAATCACGAATTCTTCTTAACAAACGATTCGCAATACGAGGTGTCCCTCTAGAACGTCTGGCGATTTCAATAATTGCATCTTCATCGATTGATACATTTAAAACGCGTGCACTTCTTTCAATGATAGATGATAATTGTTGTTCATTGTAATATTCTAATTTAGAAATGATACCAAATCGATCACGTAAAGGAGAAGATAAATCTCCTGCACGAGTTGTAGCACCTACAAGTGTAAATGGTGGTAATGGAAGACGAACACTTCTTCCGCCTTGTCCATTTTCACCGCCTACCATCACATCCATTTCAAAATCTTCCATCGCTGGATATAAAACTTCTTCTACAATTTTTGGTAAACGATGAATTTCATCAATAAATAAAATATCGCCTGCATCTAAAGTAGATAAAACACTGGCAAGATCTCCTGGTTTTGAAATACTAGGACCTGTAACGATTTTGATATTCGTATGCATTTCATGTGCAAGAATATAAGATAAAGTTGTTTTACCAAGTCCTGGAGGACCATATAAAAGAACATGATCCAAAGATTCGTTTCTTCCTAAAGCAGCTTGAATATAAATTCTAAGATTTTCTTTTAAAGAATCTTGTCCAATATATTCATCCAAAGATCTAGGACGAATACTTTCTTCTTCATCACCAATGACTTCTTGATTTGACATTAAACGTTCGTTATTTTCCATATACACTCCTATTTAGCTTTCGCCATGTAGCGTAGACCCATAGACATATATTGTTCTACAGTTAATCCAGGATTTTCCGCCATATAATGAATGCAGTTAGAAAGTTCAGACTGCTTATAACCAAGATTTTTCAATCCTTCGATTGCATCATTGATTTCTTTTGAATATTTAGAATTGTTTTGTTTTGGAGTTGTAGTTTCATCTACAACTAGTTTACCTTGTAAGTCCAAAACAATTTGTGAAGCACTTTTCGCGCCAATACCAGGCATCTTTTTAAGTGAAGCAACATCACCTGAAGAAATGGAATCAACGATTGCTTGATATCCTGCTCTAGAAAGCATTGTCATAGCAGTTTTAGGCCCTAAACCTTTTACAGAAATCAACTTTAAAAATAGTTCTTTTTCTTGTTGTGTTTCAAAACCATAGAGATTCATACCGCCTTCAAAAATGTGTAAATATGTATACACTTGAATATCAACATTTAAAGAAAGTTTATCAGTATGAGGATATGCAATTTCCCATCCCATCCCATCATGATCAATCACAACACTATCTACCGTATAAGAAGTTACCTTTCCTTTGATAAAAGCAATCATAAAAGTCCTTTCTATCCATCATAAAATTAGTCTTTGAAATCAAGAATGTAATTGTTAACAATAACTTGATCACCATCTTTTGCGCCTGCTTCACGCAATGCAGAATCGACACCCATTTTGTCTAATTGTAAACCTAATTGATATGCTTGATCTGGATCATCTAAGTCATATGTATCAACAAGATTATCGATTTTTTGTGAAACGACTTTCCATCTACCAGGAGCATCCTTTTCAATATAGAAATCAGGACGTTTTGGTTGATAACGATAAATAATCGTTTCTTCAATTGGTGCAGCATTTTCAGCTTCCACAACTTTAGCATTATCAATTGCTTCCATTGCAGCATATAAAACTTGTTTTAATCCTTTATGTTCTAGAGTAGACACTTCAAAAATATGTAATTCAGGATATTTCTTTTTAAACTCATCTAAATACATAGATGCATATTCATCATCCATTTTATTTGCAACAACGATTTGTGTTTTCTTTTCTAGATCTGCATCATATGTAGCAAGTTCTTTATTAATGATATCATAGCATTCACAAGGATCTCCTGCTTGTCCACTCATATCAACAACATGAATCAAAACACGACATCTACGTATGTGTCTTAAAAATTCATGTCCAAGACCTCTTCCTTCTCCTGCACCTTCAATCAAACCAGGCATATCTGCAAGTACAAAACCTTTTTCACTACCAAGATCTACAACACCAATATTTGGTTCAATTGTTGTAAATGGATACGCAGCGATTTCAGGTCTTGCGTTAGTAACAACAGATAAGAAAGTAGATTTACCAACAGAAGGAAAACCTATCAAACCTGCATCCGCTAATAAACGCAATTCAATTTGAATATTTAATGATTCTCCAATTTCACCAGGTTGAGCATATTCAGGTGCATCATTTCTAGCTGTCGCAAAATGATGGTTTCCTAAACCACCTTTTCCTCCATGGGCAATCAATACCTTTTGACCAGGTTTTGTAAGATCCGCCAAAAGATCACCATTATCTGCATTACGAATCATTGTACCAAGTGGTACGCCAACAACAACATCATCGCCACTTTTACCATGCATCTTTTTAATTAAACCAGGAGAACCATTTCCAGCTTTAATTGTTTTTGTGAAACGAAGTTTCGTTAAAGTAGTTTCATTTGTATCAACCGCAAAATAAACAGAGCCGCCATTGCCGCCATCTCCACCAGCAGGGCCACCCATTGGATAAAATTTTTCTCTTCTCCAAGCAACGATACCTCTTCCACCATCGCCGGCTTTTACATGCATTTTAATAAAATCAATCATGTTTGTCTCCTTTCTTGAAAAAAATACTCCTGAAAACTCAGGAGTACTGATTAAACTTACGCTTCTACAGGATAAACAGAAACCTTAGTTTTGTCTCTGCCTAAACGTTCATACTTAACGATACCTGCAGCTGTAGCAAATAAAGTATCATCACCACCACGCATAACGTTCTTTCCTGGCATGATTCTTGTTCCTCTTTGTCTGTAAAGGATAGAACCAGCATTTGTATATTGACCATCAGCTTTCTTAGCGCCAAGTCTTCTACCAGCAGAATCTCTTCCGTTCTTTGTGGATGATACACCCTTTTTGGATGCGAATAACTGCATATTCAGAGTGAACTTCATAGTATTAAACCTCCATTATTTTTATATATTCTTTGTTAACTTCTTGAGCTGTTTTTAACATGTAGATCGCAGTTTCACAAATTGTATTACTTTTTTCCGTTGGATTTAAGATTTTAATCTTTGCATATCCTTCTTCTAAAACAATATCTTCTTCATGAATCATTTCATACAATGCATTTGCTAGCCCAGTAATAATACCGCTCACGATTGCACATACTAAATCATTTCCATAACTAGCACTTTGTGCATGTCCTTTGACTTCAATTGAAACAATATCTGGATTTCGTTTTACGGTAATTTGAATCATGATTAAGCCTCAATAGCTTCAACAGTCAACTTTGTATATGGCTGTCTATGACCTTGTCTTCTTCTTGTAGAACCTTTCTTAGCCTTGTACTTGAAGATTCTAATTTTCTTTTCTTTACCTTGCTTAACAACCTTAGCAGTAACCTTTGCACCTTCTACATATGGTGTTCCGATCTTTGTGCTTTCATTGCTTACAAGAACGACCTTGTCAAATACTACTTCTTCACCAGCTTCTACATCCAACTTTTCAACATAGATTTCCTGGCCAGCTTCAACTTTAAGCTGCTTTCCGCCTGTTTCGATAATTGCGTACATTTAATTACACCTCCTGACATTTATCATAAGACGCGCCATTAAGGGGACTTACGTACTTAAACCCTTTTTTGTGCGGTTACAGACCTCCTGCCGAGGGCTGATAACGGACTAATGATACACGAACAACATCTATTCGTCAATCAAATTTATAGCATTTTCTTAACTTTTTTTACGTATTTCTTGCGTTCTTTCGCACTACAGTTAGATAGTGAAGTTAATTGAGAATAAATATTTAATTTTTGTTTTGTTGTATACTTATCATCTAACTCTACTTTTACAACTGTAACATTCACAGCATCCATCAATTGATGTTCATCAAATTTTTCTGCTCCAGTTAAATTTGTTCCAAATTCAGCGGCAGTTTTTTTATTATGATATGCCATACATTATCTTAGAGGAATTCTTCCTCTTCCTTTCTTTTATAAACGGTAACAACTTCTTGAGAAGCAATTGCTTCTTGTAGTTTTGTTTCATAATCAAACAAGGATTCATAATGCAGACTCTTTTCACTTGTTGGATGTGTAACAGGATTTTTAGGATCAAAAATCGTACAACAATCTTCAAATGGAAGAATACTTGTTTCATATGTTCCGATCTTTCTAGCAAGATCAATAATTTCAACTTTATCAAAACATACCAAAGGTCTTAAAACAGGAATTGAAATCGTTTCATTAATGACCGCAATAGATTCTAGCGTTTGAGAAGCAACCTGCCCTACGGATTCACCAGTTCCTAATGCTAAACAATGATTTTCTTTCGCAATTCTTTCTGCTAAACGATACATCATTCTTCTCATGATTGTAATTGCATAAGGATCACCAGCAGCTTTGTAGATTTCTAATTGAATATCTGTAAAATTCACAACATGAACTTTCATAGATCCTTGATATTCACTCACCATTTCAGCTAGTTTTAAAACTTTATCTCTTGCAGCTTGAGAAGTATATGGAGGGGAAGCAAAATGAATTGCCTCTACATATAAACCTCTTTTCATTAATTCATATGCTGCAACAGGTGAATCAATACCACCACTTAATAGTAATAACACTTTCCCATTGATGCCAGCAGGATAACCACCTGCCCCTTTAATCTTATCAGATGTAATATATGTATATTTTTCATGGATTTCAACACGAATCAAAAGTTCAGGATCATGAACATCCACTGTTAAATCAGTGTTATGTAAAATATTACCAGCACATGCACGATTAATTTCATCAGAAATCATAGGAAAAGATTTATCATGACGTTTAGCCATCATTTTAAACGTTTTCTTATTTGATTCTTTTGCGATTCTTAAACATGTCTCTTTGATTGTTTCAATATCACTTTCTACTTTTTCTGTAAAAGAGAAAGAAGAAATTCCAAAGACTCTTTTTAACTTATCTGAGATTTCATCAGTATTTTCATCTGTTAATTTAATATAAATACGATCATGTGTTTTTTGATATGTTAAATTTGGATAATCACGTAATGCATATTTAATATTATGATACAAACGTGTAATAAAATCTTTTCTGTTCTTTCCTTTTGTAGATAATTCACCATAGCGAATCAATACCGTATCATATTTAACCATATGTTTTTATAACTCCTTTCAATGCTTCTAAAAAAGCATCCACTTCTTCTAACGTATTATGATAAGAAAGAGAAATACGTATACAAGAAGAAGCTCTTTTCGCACTAAATCCCATTGCTTCTAAAACATAACTAGGATTCATCGATTTTGAATCACATGTACTTCTAGCACTCACCATAAATCCACATTCATTTAATGCATTCTGCATGACTTCACTTGGAATATTTTCATAAGAGAAATTGATTGTAGATGCAATCGCATCTTCAGGTGAATTGAGTTCTATTCCTTCGATTTGTTTCAAACCTTCAATCAAATGATCATGCATTTCTTGAATCAAAGAATGATATTTCTCACCATTTTCTAAAGCTAAACGTAACGTTTTCGCAAATACCATATCGCATGGTGCATTGCTTGTGCCACCTCTTAATCCGTATTCTTGTTCACCACCATTAATCAATGGAACAAAAGGAACAAATGACTTTTTCACAAGAATACCACTTCCTTTTAAACCTTCTAATTTATGTGCGGATATAGAAGCAAGATCAACATTTGTTAAATCTAGTGGAACTTTACCAATGGATTGTGTCAAATCCACATGCATATAAGCATGGGAATGTTTTTTTACATATTCACTAATTTCAGGAATTGGATTGATAGATCCAGATTCATTATTAACATACATAATAGATACGATTGCAGTATCTTCATCCAAAGCATCTTTTACTTGTTGTAAAGAAACTTTTCCTTCATGATCAACTGGAAGATATGTTACATGATATCCAAACAATTCCTCCATTTGTTTACAACAATTCATAATTGATGAATGTTCTACATTTGTTGTTATGATATGTTTTTTATTTAATTGTGCAGCACATACCCCTTTAATTGCTGATGTATTTGATTCGCTTGAACCGGATGTAAAAATAATATCTTGAGAAGAAACTCCCAAAAGCCCGGCGATTGCTCGGCGGGCCTTTTCTAACATTTGATTCACTTCAATTCCTTCATTATAAATTGATTCAGAATTTACATAATATTTCTTTAATAATGAAGTATATGTTTCTAGTACTTCTGGATGAATATTTGTTGTACTAGCATTATCAAAATAAACTCTATTACGCACCTTTTGAATTCTCCTTGATCATATCTTCATAGTTACCAGGATGAATCTTTTCAATCGTAGCAATACCAATTGTTAAAGCTTTTGTGTATTCACCATTTCTGAAGCAAAGTTCACTTCTTGTTAGTTCAGAATCAATATCAGCATAAGTTGAACGATAACGATTACCAAATACAATTGTATTTTCAACCATCACAACAGTACCAACAACATTATTGACATTATTATAAAGTTTATAAATAAAGTCTAATGCTTCTTGTAATGTGCTATTTAATAATTGCATATTAATAGGACTTTCTTTCATTAATCCATCTAAAGAACGAATATATTCATACGCTTTACGCATATCATCTTCATATTGTTCAGAAATATTTGGTAACTTGTACTTACGAATCTTCACTTGCATCAAATTCATGATGATTTGTAATTTCGTTAATTGTTTAGATGCACGATCTTCATCACCTGTTGCCATTTCAATACGACTCTTCATATCAATAAATGAATGATTCACCGCATTGACCTTTTGATTCAAATCAGAAATATTTGTAACGACCATTGTAGCTGGCATATTATAATTCTTTTCAGCATCTAAAACAGATAAACGTAATGTATTCAATTTTGTTAATGCATCGTTTTGTTTTGTAGCTTCAGAAACCAATGCTTGTAATCCATATTTTTCAGAAGAAGAACTCAATTCAGAAATAACATATTTCGCATTTTTATTTGTTTCTTCAAATAATTCTTCTGTATCTTTTGTTAATGATTTCATTTGATCATAAGCAACAGATTCTGAATGAATAGAAGAAGACAATTGTGTAATACGTTCTTTATATGTATTGAGATTTTCTTGAATACCTTGTGTTTTACCTTCTTTTAATTTCTTTAAATCGTCATTTAATGATTGTGTCAGAACATTTAAATTCTTTTCAACATCTAAGTGTTTTTGATATACACCACGACTTTGGTTGCGCTTATACTCTTTTGCACATGTTTCTAACATATTAGGAACAACACCACGTGCATCTTCTAATAAAGATGGCATATCATCTAACATTGTTTCTAATTCTTGCATGCTTACTTGAATTGCTTCTAATTCTTTATTCGCACGTTCATAATCAGAAGAATACATCCAATCTTCAAATGTAGAGAACATCTTTTCTGTATCTGTAATCTTTGTTTCAACAGAATTCCAATTGTAAGAAAGTTTTGAAGCATTTTCTTGTGCAGTTGATTTTAATGCACGGAAACGATTCTTTAAAGTTGTTACTTCTTGGCGCTGTGCAGTTTCCTTGGCAAGGATATCATCTAAATAAGCATCTAAATCCCCTGCTTCTTTTGTTGTTAAGGAAACATCTGTTTCTAATTCGGCCATTAAACTATCAGCTTTACGAAGTTTTCCTAAAAGAATTGCATCTTCACAATTTGCTAGTGTTGCAGAAATCTTTTTCAAAGAAGCTTGTGTAGTATCATAACTTTTCTTTGCTTGATTAACTTTTTCTGCAGCTTCCGCATTTGATCGCGCAGCAGTCACGGCTTTATTCATTTTAAATGTTAAAGGAATTGCTTTGATTGCATTGTACCTTTTTTCTAAACCCTCTAATTCCTTACGAAATTTTTTTGTACGAATCTTTTCAACAATCAACCATGCAGCTAATATTAAAACAAGTACCGCAATACCAATAACAACTCTTATATCGGAGATAATACTTAAAACTTTATTCATTCTTATACCTCTTCACATCATTTTCAATCTATAATATTCTAACATAAACATTCTTTCCATGAAATATGAAAGAATATTATTGACGAAATTTATTTCCATGCATATAATCTTTGTTGCGTCAAATAATAGCAGCTTATAGAGTCTTAAGTAAAAGCGTTGTTAAGATTAATTCTAGGCAAAGTAACTGAGCTGAAACAGCGAAATGTCATTATAACAACACTCCTTAATGATGATCTATACCTGTTGTTGTTTCGCTTATGTCATAAGGAGGAATAACACATGGCACGTTACACAGGTCCTGTTTGGAAGAAGTCTAGACGCTTAAGCTTCTCCATCTTAGAAACAGGCGAAGAGCTTAAGAAAAGAACTTATGCTCCAGGACAACATGGTCCAACAAAGCGTATCAAACTAAGTGGTTACGGAACACAGCTTCGTGAAAAACAAAGAGTTCGTAACATGTATGGTTTAAACGAAAAGCAGTTTGCTAACTTGTTCCATAAGGCATCCAAGATGGATGGTATGGCAGGTGTAAACTTCTTAGTTCTTCTTGAATCCAGATTAGATAACCTCGTTTATCGTATGGGATTTGCTAGAACAAGAAAAGCAGCTAGACAGCTCGTTAACCACGGTCATATCGAAGTTGATGGCAAGAAGTTAGACATTCCAAGTGCAGAAATCAAGCCAGGTCAAGTCATTTCTGTTCGTGAAAATGCTAGAAACTTTGCTGTTATCAATGAATCTCTTGAATCCAACATCTCTACACCAGCATTCGTTGATGTAGACAAGGATAACAAGAAAGGTACATTCGTAAGACTTCCTGAAAGAAATGAACTCAATCAGGAAATCAATGAATCCCTCATCGTTGAATACTACAACAGATAATAATCGGTTAGGTATGCTAAGAGTCATCAAATTGATGGCTCTTTTTCT
>CAVLCI010000037.1:0-16780 GCA_963661415.1 Bifidobacteriaceae bacterium
CATTGGAGTTGGACATATTTCTTCAACAACCAAAACACATGTGATGATTGTAAGAAGAATGAATGGAAATGGCTCGCTGAATATAAATCAGATAGTAATTCCAACAATTCTAAGAAGTCTGCAAAGACATCTGATGATAGTAATATCTGGTTCTATGGTGCAACATTCATGATTGCTTTAGTTGGTATTGCAGGTATTGTAGTTTTAAAGAAAAAACACAACTAATCAATATAAAAAATTAAATTAGATATTTAAAAAGTACACATTACTGAACAGTAACGTGTACTTGTTTTTATATTGATGTTTTTTAGTTTGCACCAGTAAATGCAGATAAGAAATCTTTTGTTCTTTCACTTTTTGGATGATTGAATAATTGATCTGGACTTCCTTGTTCTTCAATGACACCTTGATCCATAAATACAACACGATCAGATACGTCTCTTGCGAAACTCATTTCATGTGTAACAATGATCATTGTTAATCCTTCTTTGGCTAACTCTTTCATTACATTTAATACTTCACCAACCATTTCAGGATCTAATGCAGAAGTGGGTTCATCAAATAACATAAGTTTTGGATTCATACAAAGTGCACGTGCAATCGCAACTCTTTGTTTTTGTCCACCAGAAATTCTTGATACAGAAGCATTTGCGAATTGTGCCATACCAACTTTTGTAAGGTACATCATTGCTTTTTCTTTTGCTTCTTCTCGAGAAATTTTTAATACTTTGACTTGTGGAAGAATACAATTCTCAATTACATTTTTATTATTGAATAGATTGAATTGTTGGAAACACATACCAACTTTTGCACGATAGTTGTTGATGTTTTTTGTTTGAAGAATATCTTCAGAAAATACTTTGATTACACCAGAATCTGGTTTTTCTAATAAGTTGATGCATCTTAGAAGGGTGGATTTACCAGAACCACTTCTACCAATCAAACAAACAACTTCGCCTTCTTCAACATTGAAGTCAACACCTTTTAAAACTTCAAGATTTCCAAAGCTTTTATGAATATTTTTAATTTCCACTAGAGACATAATCACTATTTGCTCCTTTCTGAAGTTTTGTTTGTGTATAAGGTATAGTATTTGGGTTTGTTGAACTCATTGGGACAGATACTGTTGTATCTTTATTGATCTTCTTTTCAATAAGATTGAGAATTAATGCGCAAATACTTGTGAGTATTAAATAAATCATTGCTTCAATGAAATATACAGTTGTGAATTTGAATGTTGATCCTGCAATGGATTTAGATTGGAACATCAATTCTGTAATTGAAATAATCATTAATACAGAGGAATCTTTGATGTTTACAATCAATTCATTTCCGATAGCAGGGAAAGCATTTTTAATTGCTTGTGGTAATACAACAGAGAACATTGTTTGAATGTTGGACATACCTAAACTACGTGCAGCTTCTGTTTGTCCAATATCAACAGCTTGAATACCAGAACGTATGATTTCTGCCATATAAGCACCTGTGTTAATCGTGATAACAACACAAGCTGCAGTGAAGTTATCCCAATGGATTACGTCTAATAATGCGTAATAGATGAATACAGCTTGTACCATCATTGGTGTACCACGGAATACTGTGATATAAACGTTGATGATAAAATCAATGATCTTTTTTAAAACTCTAGATGTTTTAGAAGAAGTTAAATCTAAACGAATTGCTTTGATACCACCTACGACTAATCCAAGTAGAAATCCACATCCTGTACCAACAACTGCAATGATCATCGTTGTTCTAACGCCTAGTAATAAACTAGGTGCGTATTTCGATAAAATTTGAACGATCGATTCAATATTCATTCATTACTCCTCACTTGCAGGTTGACGATTAACAGCTTCTTCCATCCAAGTGTTTCTTGTATCTGTATCAATTGTAGCTAATGCTTCTTGTAAAGAATTTAATAATTCATCATCACTCTTACGTACAGCGATAGAAACGGAAGTATCTGCTTCAAAACCTTTGCCTTCATCAAAACGAACGATCGCTAAATCAGAATTGGCAGCTACGACACCATTTGCGACTGGTAATTCAGAAGTTACCGCATCAACTGAACCAGCTTGTAATGCTTGGATAGCAGCAGGGAATGTTTCTGCAGCAGGCATGTGATTGACATTTGGAATTTGATCAATGACTTCATCATAGATTGTATTCATTTGACCTTGTACAGTAGCTCCATCAAGATCTTCTAAACTTGTTGCACTAGCGTACTTTGAATTCTTATTTACGATAACGACTTCTTCAGAAACGTAATATGGATCTGTGAAGTTAACTTCCTTTTTACGTTCATCCGTTGCTGTCATACCAGCAATGATTGCGTCAATTTGATTGTTGTTTAAAGATAGAATCAAGTTGTCCCAATCTAACTTTACGATTTCAACGTTCTTTCCAATCTTATCTGCAAGATTCTTCGCTACAACAACATCATATCCATCACAATAATCAACTGATGAAATAGGTTGTGTATATTCTCCTTCTTCTGTAGTTGACCAGTTGAATGGAGCGTAATTACATTCCATACCTACTCTTAAAGTATCTGATGAGGATGAAGATGTGCTAGCTGATGTAGTGGTTGATGAAGAACATCCTGTTAATAATGCAGCACAAGCGAGTAATGTAAATCCTTTTCTTAATGTTTGATTCATAATCAATTCCTCCTAGTATATAAATAAAACCGCATGCGATATTACATACGGTTTTTGTTTTGTTATGTACGTATCTAATAGCGCCACTTCGTATGAAGGAGTGATATGAATGTTTTCCATATCCCCACGCAATACAATTGCCATTGTATTACGTTCGGCGATGATTGCCTTTTGCATAATTCATTGCTTGCCAGCTCCTTATGCTACTCATCTGCATCGCTACCTCTATATGAGATTTTATTTATGGCACAAGTATACTACATAAATCAAACAAATCAACAATATTTTGTTATAATGTTCATCGGATGAACGGAATTATATTAGTAAAAAAGCCAAAAGGCATGACATCTTTTCAATGTGTATCGCAAGTGAAACGCAAGTTGAATGAGAAAAAAGCAGGGCATTCTGGTACTTTAGATCCAAATGCAGAGGGCTTTATGATCATTGCGTTAGGAAAGTATACAAAATATTTACAGTTTTGTGTAAGTAATCATAAACACTATATTGCGCAATTTTCACTTGGTAAGAATTATGATACACAAGATGTTTGGGGGAATGTGATTGACGAAAAAGAATATCAGACACATTCACAAGAAGAATTGGATGAAATTTGTAAATCTTTTTTAGGAGATACAAAACAAATTCCTCCAATGTATAGTGCAATCAAAAAAGATGGAAAGAAATTATATGAATATGCAAGAAAAGGAATTGAGATAGAACGTGATGCAAGAGAGATTCATATTAGTTCTTTAAAAGTAAAACAATTAGGTGATAATCTTTATGAAATGGACGCGGTAGTATCTAGTGGAACATATATTCGTACATTAATTGAAGACTATTGTAAGAAAATGAATGAACTTGGATATATGAATGCACTGATAAGAAGTGGTATTGAAAACTTAAAATTAGAAGATGCTGTTGAAATTGAAGAAGTAAGCGAAGAAAAATGTATCGATCCATTAAAAGTGTTTGATCCAATGTGGAAAATCATTGAAACAAATCAAGTTGAAGATATTAAAAACGGAAAAAAGATTCATTTAGATTTGCAAGAAGATAAAGTTATCTTTGTTCATGAAAATGAGATATTAGCTGCATATGAATTGAAAAATGATCGATTATATCATTGTGTGAGAGGGTTGTTCTAATGCGTATTATCAAGATGGGATTATATTCAAAAAGAGTTTATACAAATCCAATGTGTGCTTGTATTGGATATTTTGATGGTATGCATAAAGGTCATCAAGCATTGATTCAAAAAACGATTGAGATGGCAAAAAGAAAGCATTGTGAATCTGCACTCATTACATTTGATCCAGATCCATGGGTGACAATTAAACATGTTAAAGATGTAAAACACATTACAACGATGAGAGAAAGATTGAATCGTGCAGTTGAGTATGGAATTCAAAATATTATTATTTTAGATTTTAGTTCAGATTTTGCGAAACAATCTCCAGAAGATTTTGTCCAACAAATCTTATCTAAAATATCCTTAAAAGGATTGATTTGTGGCTTTGATTTCCATTATGGAAGTATGGGAAAAGGAAATGCAGAAACATTACAACAAACAGAAGGATTAGAAGTTGAAATTGTACAACCAATTGAAGATGAACAAGGTAAGATTTCTTCTACTCGTATTACAAAATGCATTGAATGTGGTGAAATGGAAGAAGCTGCGAAAATGTTAGGATATCATTTTCGGATCAATGGTGTTGTTGTACATGGAAGACATCAAGGAAATGCGATTGGTTTTCCTACCGCAAATATTCAATATGATTCAGAATATATTCTTCCGAAAAGTGGTGTATATGCAGGTTTTGTTGTGATTCAAAATAAAAAGTATCGTGCAATGATCAACCTAGGACATAATCCTACTTTTAACTATCGAAATGATTTGTCTTTGGAAGCACATATCATTGATTTCAAACAAAATATTTATGGGAAACACATTGGTGTAGAATTTATTCGTTTTATTCGTGATGAAAAAAGATTTTCATCTAAAGGAAATCTTATCATGCAGTTAGAACAAGATATAATCTCTACAAAGAAAATATTAAAAGAATATGAATGAATTATTTTTAAAACAAATGCAAGATATCCTACAAGAGGAATATCCTGAATATTTAAAATGTTTAGAACAAGATCCATATCGTGGATTTCGTATCAATCCATTAAAGACAAACGAAAAATACTTTTTTGAAGTGAATCCGATTTATCATGAAAAAAGTCCGTATGCTTTATATGGATATTATACGGATCAACAAAAATATGGAATGACACCTGCATATCTTTCGGGTGCTTTTTACATGCAAGAAGCAAGTGCTTCTGCTGCAGTAACTGTTATGGATCCTAAGCCGGGTTGTAAGATCTTGGATTTATGTGCTGCACCTGGTTCTAAAACGACACAAATCTTAGATTTATTAAAACATGATGGACTTGTTGTATCGAATGAAATTGATCATAAAAGAAGTAAGATCTTATTGGAAAATGTGGAAAGAAATGGTGCTAGTAACTGTATTGTTTTAAGTAATGATACAAAAGATATCGCAAAGCAATTTGCTGGATATTTTGATATGGTCTTATGTGATGCACCTTGTAGTGGAGAAGGTATGATGCGCAAAAATACAGAAGCCATTGATCAATGGAGTCCAGAACTTGTACAACATTGTGCATCTTTGCAAAAAGAAATATTAGAAAATGCATATCTTTGTTTAAAAGAAAATGGCATTCTTTTATATTCCACTTGTACATTAAATAAAATAGAAAATGAAAAACAAATTGCTGCATTTTTAGAGAAACATGATGATATGGAAATGATGGATACTTCTGTTTCTTTTGGCAGAAATGCATTTGAAGAAGGATATGAAACACATAAGGCAATTCGTATTTACCCAATGGATAAAGGGGAAGGACATTTCATTGCGAAAATGAGAAAGACTTCTTCCACATCTATTCCTAAAATGAAAGAACTAAAATCAGATAAAATTCCAAATGAATTATTGGAGTTATTAGAAGATACTTTAGAAAAACAATATCCATATCTTTACTATAAAAATAATCATTTATACGCAGGAAGTAATCCTTTCATTGATACGGGTAAATTACATCTGTTAAGAAATCAAGTTTATATTGGAGAAATGTTAAAAGGTAGATTTGAATTCTCACATCATTTTTTCATGTCTTCTTATTCGAAATTTAAAAATGCATATGACATGAACGACAATGAAGTGAAAATGTATATGCATGGAGAACAGATTTCAGCAAATGTTCAAAAAGGGTGGTATGCGATGTGTTATCATGGTTTCGTAATTGGCGGAGCGAAAAGTGATGGAAAAGCGTTGAAAAATAAATTTCCAAAAGCATTTCGAATCCGATAAAGGAACATGATATGGAATTAGAATTATTTGAATTTATAGAAGATACACTTTCTTATTTTGAAAGAAAGAATCCTTCTTATGTATACGCAGAAGGGAAAATATTAGAAACATATGAAAAGCTGTATCCAAAAGAAAACAGTGAAGTAATTCACTTACATACTAGAATTAAAGGAAGAGATAGTTTAAAAGAAAAACTCATTCGAAATCATTTCTATTTGGATTATGAAACACCAAAAGAAGCAATTGATAACTTGCATGATTTGATTGGTATTACAGTAGAATGTAGATTTATTCGAAATGAAACAGAAATGTATCAATCTTTATTTTCTCATTTCATCAAACAAAAAGATGAATATGCGGTATGTAAAGAAGACTCCAATTTATATTTGGATTTAACACAACCGCAGCCACAACTACAAAGAAATGGTTTTACGATATATCGACTAGATGGTTATTATTTGTTCGGTGATGAAAAAATCAACTATGAATTACAAATCAAATCATTAGTCCATCATTTTTGGAGCAACATCGAACATGAAGTTGTTTATAAAAATCCAGACTTTGTAATGTATGATGCCTTTAATAAAGAAATGCTTGGTGCAATCCGTGATAATTTAGATGTTGTAGATAGACAACTAGAAATCATGTATAACGAAATATCAAATCAATCTAAACAAGCACAAATTGGAATGAATGAAAAAGGATTTAAAACATTTGTCGCAAGAAGTGTTAATGAACTTGTGAATCGCAAGATGAAAGATTCAGTTGGTTTTGCGACTGATTTTAAAAAGTGTTCGGCAATCTTAGCACAATATATCTATATTAGAGATTTTGTGAATGGTGAACACAATCAAGTTACAATGATTGAATATTTAGAATTATTAAATTATTTGAATGATTCAGAAATTGATTTTAAACAAAAGATAGAATTAAGCAAACCATACCATTCTGATGATCCATTTTGTGATATCTTAGGGAAATATTTTGAAAAAGAATTCAATCATAATTTCTTATGGCATATTTTCTTCTGTATGTTATTTGTGATAAGACCTGGAAACAATGATGAAGATTTTACGGATTTTATTGAAATCGTTCGAATTTTAATTATTCAACCTGGTTGGTTTGGAGATACCTTTATGAAGATGTCTATTCAAGAAGGGGATGCAATCAGAGACCTATTAGAAGAAACTTTAGCGCATGCACTATGTGATGCAGATACGATTGAAATCGTACATGAAGATATGTTATATGAATGCATGTTAAAATTTAGACAAAAAGTAAATACATTAGATATGAAATATGATACGTATGAAGAAATTATGGCCGATAAAGATTCTATTGTTTCTTCTTTGTATCATGATATTTATACAATCTTTCATTAAGAAGAAATTTCTTGTATAATATTTGAAAAGAGGTGACACAATATGGCACAAGATTATGTAGTATTAAATGAATCAGATGAAATTGGAATGGTTGCGATGAATAAAGCAGTATTTAAATCTATTTCTGAAATTAGTGTAGATGATATTGAAAATGCGGTGAGAATTCCAGAAACAACATTCACAAAACCATTCTCTGTAAAGATTGAAGAAAATAAGCTTCATATTACAGCGGATATTAAATTGAAGTATGGCGCAAATGTAAAAGCGACTTGTGAACTTGTACAAAACAAGATTTATGAGAATATTCAATTTATGACTGGTTTTAAAGCAACAGATGTTACAGTAAATGTCGTTGGATTTGAAATTTAGTGTTGACAATCACGTATGATTGTTGTTTAATTATTCAGTAATTTAAAAAACGGAAAGAAGAAGCACATACTTCTCACCTGATGTTTTATAAACTTGGGTAAGTGGCCGACAAGAACTGAGATAGGACTTTTAGGCAGGTGCGGCTTTAGTATCTGCTTTTTAATATTATGACAGGAGGTTTGCTTGGGAAAGGTTAAATTTAACAAAAACAGACACAAAGAGCCTACAGATATTGTAAATGAGGCTATCCGTGATAAAGAAGTATTAGTCATTGGATCTGATGGAACTCAGCTTGGTGTTATGTCACGTCATGATGCATTACAAGAAGCATATGACCAAGATCTTGATTTGTTGTGTGTTGCACCTAATGCGCAACCACCAGTATGTAAGATTGTTGATTATGGACGCTATCGTTTCGAACAACAAAAGAAGGAACGTGAAGCTAAGAAAAATCAACAAACTTCAGAAGTTAAGTCACTACGTGTATCACCAGTTATCGACCAACATGATTTTGATACAAAAGTAAAACGTGCAAGAGAATGGTTGGAAGATGGACAAAAAGTAAAAATCGATATGCGATTCAGAGGACGTATGATTACGCGCCAAGAAGTTGGTAAGCAAGTCATGGATAAGTTCACTGAGCAAGTCTCGGATGTAGCAGATGTTACAAAAGCTCCTTCTTTAGAAGGAAATACAATGTCTGTCACATTCTCACCTAAGAAAGGAAAGTAAAGGAGATTGTTATGAAAGCAAAAGCTAGAAAGCCAAAGAAGATTAAAATGAAGACAAAAAAGACTTTCGCTAAACGTTCTAAGTTAACTGGAACAGGAAAGTTGAAAGTTCAACACAACTACGTATCACATTTCGCAGCAAATAAGACACATAAGCAAAAGATGCATCTTGCTAAGTCTACTACAGCGCACAGCACAGATTTAAAGCGTGATAGACAACTTTTACAAGGTTAATAGGAGGCTAAGAGAAGATGAGAGTTAAAGGAAGTACACCTACACGTAACAGACGTAAGAAGGTTTTAAAACTAGCTAAGGGTTATTTTGGATCTAAGCACCTTCTATATAGAACAGCCAATGAACAAGTAATGCGTTCTCTACGTTATTCTTACATTGGTAGAAAACAAACTAAGAGAGAAATGCGTAAGCTTTGGATTGCTCGTATCAACGCAGCAGTTAGACAATATGATTTGTCTTATTCCAAGTTCATGCACGGTTTAAAATTAGCTAACATCAACGTTAACCGTAAGATGCTATCTGAAATCGCTATTCATGATGAAAAGGGATTCAAAGATCTTGTTGATGCAGCTAAGGCTGAATTAGCTAAGTAATTTTAAAGAATGGGGGATTTCCTCATTCTTATTATGGTGCGTTGGTGAAGCGGCTTAACACATTGCCCTCTCAAGGCAACATTCACGGGTTCGAATCCCGTACGCATCACTAAAAGATGGCTTTATGCCATCTTTTATTTTAAAATATTTTAAAAAGTACGAGGAGATTTTTATGGCTTACGCGTTTTATTTAAATATTCCAACAAATGAAATAGATGAATTTGTGGAAAACCATGAACAAAACAGTTTATTTCAATGCTCCAAATGGGCACAAGTAAAAAATAATTGGGAACATTTTTTTACTGGCGTGAAAGACGGAGATAAAATTGTAGGAACAGCACTTGTTTTGAAACGAAATATGCCATTAGGAAAATCTCTTTTTTATATTCCAAGAGGTCCAGTTATGGATTATCATAATCAAGAGCTTGTTTCTTTTTTTATTGAAAATCTTGTTTCTTTGGCAAAAAAACATCATGCGATTTCATTAAGATTTGATCCTAATGTATATAGTAAAAAATATGCATATGAAACAAAAGATGATAATCATGATCGAGAAAATGAAGATATTGTATCTTATTTAACGTCTATTGGAACAAAACATAATGGTTATACGATCAACATTGAAGAAGCTACACAACCACGTTTTAATGCTAGCACTCACTCTTGTGATTATTTAACGAAATTAGATAAGAAAGTACGACAATCCATTAAAACTGCAGAAAAAAAAGGTGCTGAATTTTATGAAGGGCATGAATATATTCATGAATTCGCACAAGCAATGAAATATACGGAAGAAAGAAAAGGTGTTGCGTTAAGAAATGAATCTTACTTTCAAAGAATGGCGGATATTTATGGTGATCAATGTATTATCATGGTCGCAAAGTTGAACTTTGATAAACAAATAAAAAAATTAGAAATGGAAATCCAACAAGCTGAAAAAGAATTGTTAGAAACACCATATCAAAAACAAAAGAATCAATATCAATTAAAAATTACAAACGCTACAAAAGAACTAGAAAAGTTAAAAGAAGAAAAACAAAAAGAAGGAAAAGAAGAAATCATTCTTTCTGGTAAATTGGCAATCTTTAATAAAAATAGAATGGAATTCGTATATGCTGGAAATAATGCAGAATATTTGAGATTCCGTACAATTTATGCATTATACGCAAAATATTTTGATATCGCAGAAAAAATGAATATTGATTATGTATCCATGGGAGGAATTGAAGGTACACTAGATGATGGACTTACTAAATTTAAGTCTAGTTGGAATATGGAAGTGGAAGAATATATTGGTGAATTTAATTATATTTTAGATCCTATTATGTATAAAGCTTTTGATGATATCTATCCTTGGGTATTAAAAACAAGTGCAAAGCTAAGAACAGGAAAAGATCGAGTTACTGTGAAACAATCTTAAATCATGTAAACTAATAAAACTAAAATCAGAATGTAGAAATTACAAAGTTCAAAATTGTATGAAAACCTACATTCTGATTTTGTTTTTTGAAATATTTGGTGCAGATAATTATAGTAAGAACAATTAATATAACGCATTCAAAATCAATCAATGATGATCGTTATGATGATCTTCAGCGTGATGATTTCCTGATTGTGTAGTTTGTGTTTGATTAGTATCTTCTGTTTGTTTTACGGTACATCCTACACAAAGCAACATTACAGAAATACAAATGAAGATTTTTTGATATTTTTTCATATTATAATCCTCCGAATGTTTTTCTTTTCAACAGAGCAGACTTTATTGATAAAAAATTATATCATCTTTGAAAACATATTATTTTACAAATAAGTTAATACAAATCACTTATTTTAATGGTTTTTATTAACTTTTAGTTTATACTAATCATAAATAGTGAGTTAAATATGAAATTACAATAACTTTTCGTTAAAAGGAGGAATTATGTACGATCCATTATTAGATACTTTCACTATAAAACTTTGGATATTATATAGTGATATTATCAAAATATGATAATTATCTTAAAGTTACCAAAAATATACAGGTTGTGAAAAGTGTATTCTCAAAATTAAAATAATCTTAAGAATTTATCCTTTTATTTTATGAATAGAGTGCTATAGTACTACATGCACGTTTGAAAGGAAGTAATAAGTATGACATACATTTTTCAAACAAATATTGATCAAAAATCATTTAATGATTTTGTAATGAATTATCCTCAAAATAATCTATTTCAATGCACGCCTTGGGCAGAAGTTAAAAATAACTGGGATCATTTATATGTAGGAGTAACAAAAGATAATCAAATTATAGCGACTGCATTAGTTTTGATTCGCCATTTACCTTTAGGGAAAACATTATTCTATATTCCTCGTGGCCCAATCATGGATTATAACAATCATGAACTCGTTTCTTTTATGTTTGATAATCTAAAACAAATCGCAAAGAAGCGTCATGCAATTGTATTAAGATTTGATCCAAATGTTCTTTCTAGAATATATTCTTATAGAGATAGAAATGAATTACAGCCTTATCAAAATAATGATGTGATTGCGTATTTAAAAACTTTAGGTGCAAAACATAAAGGGTTTACAACATTTATTGAAGAATCTACGCAACCACGTTTTAATGCTTCAATGGAAGTTACATCTGACTATAAAGAAAAATTAGAACATAAAACTGCGAAGTGTATTCGTGCTGCAATGCATAAAGGAATTGAAGTGTATGAAGGAAAAGAATATATTCATGACTTTGCGATTGCGATGCATTATACAGAAGTACGTAAACAAATTGCGTTAAGAAATGAATCTTATTTTGAAAATATGATGGATGTATATGGAGACAAGGCTATATGCATGGTTTCTAAATTGAATTTTCCTAAACAATTAAAAAAATTAGAATCTTCAATTACAGAAAATGGACAAAAGTTATCTTTAGATTCTTTGAAGAAAAAAGAAAAGAACTTAATCAAACAACAATTAAGCAATGATCAAAAAGAATATGAAAAATTAAAAGCAGACTACAATAGAGAAGGAAAAGATGAAGTTATTACTTGTGGTATTTTAGCTGTTTATAATCAGAACTTAATGGAATTGTTTTATATGGGAAATAATCCTGATTATTTACGAATGTATTCTTCTTATTTATTGTATTCGAAATGTTTAGATCGTTGTGTTGAATTAGGTATTCGTCATTGTAGTTTTGGTGGAATTGAAGGTACATTAGAGGACGGATTAACATTATTTAAATCAAATTGGTTAATGAATGTAGAAGAGTATATTGGCGAATTTAATATTGTATTTGATCCATTTATGTATAAAATGATGGATGAGGTATATCCTTGGTTTAGAAAAGTAAGTGCTAAATTAAGAGGTAAGAGTGAATGAAGTTTATAACAAATGTTGATCAAAAAAGATTTGATGCTTTTTCTATACGTCATCCATTAAATCATTATTCAAAAACAAGTTCTTTTATTGCATTTAAAAAGCCAGAATTTTATGCTGGTGATTTATTAGGTGTAGAAGATGAAAGCGGTGAATTGATTGCCACTGCCTTGATGTTACATAAAAAAACAAAGGTGCCTTTTTCTCAGTTCTCTTATTGTCAATATGGATTTAATTTAGATTATGAAAATCAAGAATTGTTATCTTTTTTCTTAGATCATTTAAAAGAATACGCAAAACAAAAAGGTTCTTTTTTCTTACGTATTGATCCAAATATTACTAGATTAGAACATGAAAAAGATGGGCAATTAAAAGAAGGCGGTTTTAATCATGAATATGTTACAAATCTATTCATAGAAAATGGTTATAAACATCTAGGATATAATTATGGATATAGTGGAAATTGGATGAGCCGATTTACTTATCGTTTAGATTTAGATAGGCCTTGGAAAGATATCTTAAAAGGAATCAAACGATGCTCTCAATATACAAATAAAAATGAACAAAGAGATGTACGTGTTCATAAAGCTGATATTTCTGAATTACCTGTTTTATGTGAAGGACAAGAAGAATTATCAAAAAAGTTAGGATTTGAACCGTATGGACTAGAATACTTTCAAAAACTATGGAAATGTTATGCACCCTATGTACATTATTACGTTGTTTCTACAAACTTTCATACTGCTAAATACAATCTTCTGCAATTAATACAAGAAGAAACTAAGAAGTTAGAAACAATGAAAGATGAAAAGAAAAAAGCTCCAATCATGAAAAGCATTGAAGCTATGCAGAAGGAAGTACATCAAATTGAAGAAAATGGTTTAGATATCGATCAAGAGGTTGATTTAGGTGCTAAATTCATCATTATGCAAGGTGAAAATGTCTGGAATGTAAATATGTATACAAAGAAGACTTTGATGAATTTTAGGGCTGCATTTGCCTTACATCGCTATGCAATAGAAGATCTTTATCAACAAGGCGCAAAAACATATGATTTTGAAGGAATTTCTGGTTCTTTAGATCCAAAAGATGAATATTATGGACAACAAGACTTTAAGAAAAGTTTTGGCGGTGATTTTTTAGAATTCTTAGGAGAGTTTGATGCAATCTTTGATGAAAAGAAATATCAAAGATGGTTCAAAGCGGATCATCTATATAGAAGAGTACGTAGAAAACTAAGATATATTTTCAACAAAAAATAACAAGTTATTTTTAACTTGTTATTTTTTATATCGAATAGCCCAATATTTTCTTTTGATGTGATTGATTGCACGCTTTTCAAAACGAAATCGTTTCATTTCAGATTCATTTCTGACATAATCAAATTCGCCAATACGTTCTATGTATTCAGGTCCAAAGGAGCTTTTATAAACGTATAGACCATATTCAGGATCATCTTCAGTAGTAACGCCAGAAAAACCAACCATGTCATATTGTGTAACACCATGATCATACATATCACACATTGCGAAATAATGAAGGTTATCGACTGGACGAATGAAATTAAATTCCGCATGATCGTTGTATGTATATAGATCCCAACTCTTATTTCCGAAACGAATAAATAATCCACATGCAATGACTGCAGAATCCCCATGTTTTTCTTGGAGTTGTTTTGCACGCTCTATATTTTTAAGTGCTGCATCTTTGGCTGCTTGATCATTCTTATATTTTTTTGTTTCTAGTTCTGCACTCATGCCTTCAATCATACCTGCTAGATCAATTGTAGTTTTGTATAAAACGCAATGTTCTTGGAAACAATCTAATAAGTTTTGGAAAAATTGTTTAGAATGAGGAGCAAATCCATCATTTTCTGTTAATTGTTTTTCTAAACGCATTAAATCAGGAATGTCATTAGAATTACCAATTCCTGTTGTTACATGCCATGTTTTATGACGGTTGATAGCACGTCTTCTTTGTGGGATAAAGCGTTTGAATACTCCATCTTTTCCACAACTTAAATCAACGATCAATGTATAACGATTTGTCCATGAACCATTATAAGCATAACCATATCCTTTATGTGTATATCCTTCTTGTTTGAGATCTTCTGTAACACATTCATTATTGAATCCTTCTAGTACATTTCCTTTGATATCATGAGGACAACGTACAACATTAGGATCAACTCTCAAAAATAAAACTTTCTTTTCATCAGCGTATTTCTTTAATAACGCAAAAGCTTCATCTCTTTCTGCTTTGTTTTCATAGTTGATACATGGTCCCCAAGGAATATATGCATAGGAATGATGTAGCCAACTGCCTAGTAGTACCATTGCGGTTCCAATTAGAGTATCTGATTCATAGAAACCTAATAGTTCATAATTAAGTCCGTCTGTTCTTTTTTTATATTCGCCCCACATACTTGTTTTCATATAATGTGAGTAAGGATGTTGTTCCACAAATGCATCAAATGCTTTTTTGTCTGTTATTGTTTTGATAATCATGATTTACCTCGCACGAATTATTATATAACAAAAAAACCACAGTAGATACTGTGGCTTATGCTTCTAATTGAGCGATGGAAGAATCTAATCTTCTTAAAGTTTCTTCTTTGCCTAAGATTGCAGCGATTTCTACTGCGCCACCAGGTGTGAATTGTTTACCTGTGATTGCTAGACGAAGAGGGAATAAGATAATTCCATTCTTTACTTCTAATTTCTTAGGGAGTTCTAATAAAGTTGTGTGTAGTGCTTCTTCTGACCAATCTTCTTGGTTACTTAACGCAGTACGACATTCTTTTAAAGAAGTTAACGCAACTTCTGGATTTGTTTTCATCTTCTTGTTTGTATAAAGATCGTTGTCATAAGCAGGGAATGTATCAAAGAAATCTAACATTGGTGGAATTTCAACCAATGTGTCAGCACGTTGTTGTACTACTTTTGCGATTGCTTTCTTATCGAAATCACCTTTGACTGCTTGATCGATATATGGTTTTACTAATGCATAGTAAGAATCAAGATCCATACCTCTTAACCACATACCATTCATCCATTTTAACTTTTCAGGATCGAAGATTGCTCCAGATGTACCGATGTGTTTTACATCAAACGCTTGTACTAATTCATCTAATGTGTAAATTTCTCTATCTTCACTTGGAGACCAACCTAATAGTGCGATATAGTTCAAAATGGCTTCAGGCAAATATCCTTTCGCAACAAGATCTTGGAAAGAAGCATCTCCATTTCTCTTAGATAATTTGGAATGTTCATCTTTCATAACAGGTGGACAATGGATATAGCGAGGAATTTCCCATCCAAAAGCTTCATAGATCAAGTTGTATTTAGGGGAAGAAGATAAGTATTCCATTCCTCTAACAACATCTGTAATTCCCATTAAATGGTCATCAATGACATTTGCGAAGTTATATGTAGGGAAGCCATCACTCTTCATTAAGATTTGTTCATCTAATGTATCGTTTTCAACAGTAATCTTTCCAAATACTTCATCATTGAAGGATGTTGTACCAGTTGTTGGGATTGTTTGACGAATGACATATGGCTCACCATTTTCAATGCGTTTTTCACATTCTTCAATGCTGAGGTTTTTACAAGGATCATCATACTTAAAACTTTCGCCACGTGCTTCTTGTAATTCACGTTGTGCATTTATCATTTCTTCATCACAGAAACAATAATGTGCACCACCTTTTTGAATCAATTCTTTTGCGTAGTTTAAATATAAACCACTCTTAACACGTTCGGATTGTACATAAGAACCATAATCACCACCAACATCTGGTCCTTCATCGTGTTTTAATCCACAAGCACTTAAAGTGTCATAAATAATATCTGTAGCACCCTCAACAAGTCTTCCTTGGTCTGTATCTTCAATACGAAGAATAAAGACACCATTTGGATCTTTTTTCGCAACAAGATAAGCATATAAAGCAGTTCTTAAATTACCAATATGCATATATCCTGTTGGAGAAGGTGCAAATCTTGTACGAATTGTCATATTTTTTTCTCCTTTTTTGCGTAGTCTATTTTACTCTTAAAATAGCCTTCATTCAATAAAAAAACGACCAACATTTGTTGATCGAATAGGCTGGGATAGAGAGATTCGAACTCCCGAATGACTGGTTCAGAGCCAGTTGCCTTACCGCTTGGCTATATCCCAACAAGCAAATAGTATTTTATCATAGTCAAATTTTTATGCAAGAACATTTAAAAAAAGTTTATAATCTTATGGATTGGAGAAATCATTTATGAATCAAGAAGAATTAGA
>CAVLCI010000038.1:0-16625 GCA_963661415.1 Bifidobacteriaceae bacterium
AACACTTGCCTCTTCCTTACAGACTATTTCAGATGGACTCATAAACTTAGAAACTACTTTAAATACAATATTAGAAACAAAAGAATTAACAGAAGAAGAAAAACAAAAAATTCAAGAACAATTTGATTCGATGAGCCAAACAATTTGTAGTGTACAGGAACAATTCAATACTTGTTTGTTTGGTTTAGAAAAGAAAATCAATTCGTTTGATATTGATGGAATTAAAACGACGTTTCAACAGCTAAAAGAAACAACGAATCAGATAGCACAAGGTACCAATGCATTATCTAATGGTATCAATGGATTGAATGAAGGAATCACACAAGTACAAACTTTATTGAATACTGCTACACAAAATAACGTAAAGATCAAAGATGCAATGTCACAACTATCAACTGGATTTACTGCTTTTCAAAAGGGAATTGAATCATTGAATACAGATGGATTACAAAAGCTGAAAGAAAAGGGTGGTGTTGAATTTGGAAATTTGCTGGAAAGAATATCACTTTTAAAACAAGCAGATGCTTCTTATTCTTCTTATACAGGATTATCCAATGGGCAAGTTGGTTCTGTTACTTTTATGATAGAAACAGCGAAAGTTTCAAAAGATTGAACAATTCGATGCGTCATTTTGAGGAAAACATGCTATATTTAAAATGCTAAAAAAGGAGATTGAAAATTTTTATGGCAAAACCAGTAGTATTAGTTGTCATGGACGGCGTAGGCTGGACTGACAAAGACAATGGTAATGCAGTAATGCATGCCTACAAACCTCAAATTGAGGAATTAATGACAAAGTGGCCTCACACAACAATCAAGGCAAGTGGTGTTGCGGTAGGTTTACCAAGTGATGATGATATGGGTAACTCTGAAGTTGGTCATAACGCATTAGGCTGTGGTCAAATCTATTCTCAAGGCGCAAAACTTGTAAATGAATCTATTGAAAGTGGAGATATTTATAAGGCAAGTGCTTGGACAGGTGCTGTTGATTATTTGAAGAGTCATGATGGAAAATTACATTTTGTAGGATTACTATCTGATGGTAATGTACATTCTAATATTTCTCATTTGATTGCAATGGTTAAAGAAGCAAAAAAAGAAGGTGTTAAAGAAGTTAGAGTACACGCATTATTAGATGGACGTGATGTTCCTGAAACAAGTGCATTACAATATGTTGATGAATTAGAAGGTGTATTCGCAGAATTAAATGATGATACATTCCATGGATGCATTGCTTCTGGTGGTGGACGTATGGAAATCACAATGGACCGTTATGAAGCTGACTGGTCTATGGTTGAAAGAGGTTGGCACATTCATGTAATGGGTGATGGAAGAAAGTTTGCTTCCTGCAAAGAAGCTATTGAAACTTATAGAGCTGAAGGAAACTATACAGACCAATACCTACCAGGATTTGTTATCGCAAATGGTGATGAACCTGTTGGTACAATTGATGATGGTGACTCAGTAATCCTTTATAACTTTAGAGGTGATAGAGCTGTTGAATTCTCTAAGTGTTTTGATTACATGGATAGCTTTGATAAGTTTGATATGGTAAAGAAGCCAAAGGTATACTATGCTGGTATGCTTCAATATGATGGAGACTTAAAGTTACCAAAGAACTTCTTAGTTGAACCACCACATATTGAACATACAATGTCTGAGTTCTTAGTAAATAAGGGCGTACATTCTTATGCAGTTAGTGAAACACAGAAGTTTGGTCATATGACATATTTCTGGAATGGTAACCGTTCTGATAAGTTCTCTGAAGAATTAGAAGTTTGGGAAGAAGTTCCATCTGATGTGATTCCATTTGATCAAAAACCTTGGATGAAAGCTACTGAAGTTACAGAAAAGATGGTTGAGGCAATTGCTTCTGGTAAATATCAATTTATTAGATGTAACTATCCTAACGGAGACATGGTAGGTCATACAGGAAACTATGAAGCAACAATTATTGGTGTAGAATCTGTAGATCTTAACTTGAGAAGAATCATGGATGCTTGCATGAAGTATGATTATACAATGCTTGTTATGGCAGATCATGGTAACTCTGATGAAATGATTGATAAAAAAGGAAATCCAAAGACATCTCATTCCTTAGCTGTTGTACCATTTGCGGTATACAATGGACCAGAAGGAACAGAATGCAAAGATGGTGATTTCGGTTTAGCAAACGTAGCTTCTACAGTTTGTAAGATTCTTGGATATGAAGATTATCCAACAGAATGGTTAGAACCAATCATTAAGTAAAAAATAGAAAAATCCGTGTGAATTATCACATGGATTTTTTTAGAGTATCATTTTGGTGTCACGGAAAAATAAAACCGCATAAATATGCGGAATTTGGATAGAATATGCCGATTGACAGAATTGAACTGTCCGCTGATCCTTACCATGGATCTGTATTACCACTATACTAAATCGGCATAAAGCTTATATATGATAACAGATTATCTTAATATAAGCGAATATTCTTTAATTCTTTATAAACAAGGTGTAATGGTAATCCCATGATGGAATAAAAATCCCCTTCGATATGCGTGATATATCTACCACCATATCCTTGAATACCATATGCTCCAGCTTTGTCATAACATTCACCTGTATCAATATAGGCAAAGATTTCTTCATCACTCATATTCGCAAATGTTACCTTTGATACAGATACATCTTTAAATATTCTTTGATTACTGACAAAAGCGAGTCCAGTAATGACTTCATGCGTGTTTCCTTGAATTCTCTTTAACATTTCAAAAGCTTTTTCTTTTGTTTTTGGTTTCCCTAAAGGAATTCCATTGAAAGCTACGATCGTATCTGAACCAATGACGATTGCATCAGGATATTGCTTTAAAATTGCATTGGCTTTTGAAAAAGATAATTCTTTGACTGCTTTGTATAAAGAAATATCTTGTTGTAATGTTTCATCAATATCTGCTGGGATACATTGAAAAGAGACATTACATTTTTCTAATATTTCTTTTCTTCTTGGGCTTTGTGAAGCTAATATGAGTTGTTTCATGGTTTTATTATAATACAGTTATTGTTATAATGGATAACAGAAAAGGTGGGAAACATAATATGGGAAAGAAACCAACATTAGTTATTTTAGCTGCAGGAATGGGTAGTAGATATGGTGGAATGAAACAAATCGATGGCGTTGGATCTCATGGAGAACCAATTATTGATTTTTCTATCTATGATGCATATCAAGCAGGATTTCGAAAAGTTGTTTTGATCATTCGTAAAGAACATGAAGAATTATTTAGAAATGCATTAACGGATAAAGTTGCTAGAAACGGTATGGAAGTTGAATTTGCATACCAAGATATGAACAATATTCCAAAAGGTTTTAAAGTTCCGGAAGGAAGAGAAAAACCTTGGGGAACAACACATGCGTTATTAGCTTGTAAGGGTGTTGTAAATGAACCATTTGCGATCATCAATGCGGATGATTTCTATGGTAGAAATGCATATCAAGTAGTATATGATTATCTAACGAGTGAAATTGAAGATGATCAATACGCAATGGTTGGCTTTCAATGTTTAAATACATTGACAGAAAATGGAACAGTAACAAGAGGTCTTTGTGAAGAAAAAGATGGAAATCTATCTCATATCGTAGAGGTACAAAAGATTGCGTTACAAGATGGACATGCGGTGTATGAAGAAGATGGAGAATGGAAACCAATTGATGATCAAGCACTTGTGTCAATGAATTTTTGGGGATTTACACCAAAGATTTTTGATGAACTAGAACCAATCTTTAAAGAATTCTTAGAAAAGAATTTAGAAGAAAATCCAATGAAATGCGAACATGTTATTCCTACTGCGATTGGTAATCTAGTAAGTGAAGGGAAAATTACTGTGAAGATGCTTTCTAGCAAAGATAAGTGGTTTGGCGTTACATACAAAGAAGATAAACCAGATGTTGTAGCGAAGATTGCTGAAAAGAAAGCAAATGGTGAATATCCAGACGTTCTTTGGAAATAATAATGAATATGATCCCGGTAATAACCGGGATTTTTGTGAGGCTGTATGATAAAAGTTATATTTGTAGATATTGATAATACGTTGTTGAGTTTTGATGCATATGTAAAACAGTGTATGAAAGAAGGATTTCAAAAATATGGGTTGAAAGAATATGAACCATATATGTTTGATGTTTTTCAAGAAGAAAATGGAAAATTATGGCATGCGCTAGAAAAAGGTGAAATCACATTTGATCAGATTGAAGAAACACGTTGGCAAAAAATATTAGATTGCTTGGATATTGATTTTGATGGAAAAACATTCGAAAGATATTTTAGAGAAGAACTGTATCACAATGCGATTTTAGAAGAACATGCATTAGAAATGATTACATATTTGAGTAAAAAATATACACTTTGTTTGGCAAGCAATGGTCCTTACAAACAACAATGTAATCGTATCAAAGTAGGAAAATTAGATCGTTATTTTTCCTTGGCATTTATTTCTGAAAAATTTGGATTTTCTAAACCTTCCAAAGAATTCTTTGATTGTTCCTTTCGTGAATTAAAAGAATATTTTAAAGAAGAAATATTGCCGGAAGAAACAGTTATTATTGGGGATTCCTTATCTTCTGATATGAAGGGTGGGATTGATTATGGTATGCATACAATCTTTTATCAAAGAAAAAAAGATATGGAGATTTCACAAAAAGTGGAATATGTAGTAGATGATTTGATGGAAGTATTAGATATTTTATAAATGAAAATAGTTTCATTTAAAATGTAAAATAAAAGGAATTATTTCATTTTTTGAACAAATCTAATAAAGAAACGAGTATAATAAGGAACATATACGAGGAGGGACTAGTATGGGTATCGTAAAAGAAACAATGGATTATGTAACAAAGTTTGATCCGGAAGTTGGAAATGCTTTAGAAGCAGAATATCAAAGACAGAAGGATAATATTGAATTGATTGCGAGTGAAAATATTGTATCTGAAGCAGTTATGATGGCAATGGGCAGTGTTGCTACAAATAAATACGCTGAAGGTTATAGTGGAAAAAGATACTATGGTGGTTGTCAAGTAATCGATCAAATTGAAACGATTGCGATTGAACGTGTAAAAAAAGTGTTTGGTGCTGAATATGCGAATGTACAACCTCACTCTGGTGCCTCAGCTAACTTGGCAGTGGAATATGCAGTTTTAAAACCTGGAGATACAATGATGGGTATGAGCTTAGATGCAGGTGGACATTTAACACATGGTTCTCCAGCAAATATTTCCGGCAATTATTTTAATATCGTTAGTTATGGCGTAAATGATGAAGGCTTCATTGATTATGATGCAGTGGAAAAACTAGCAATGGAATGTAAACCTAAGATGATTTGTGCTGGTGCGAGTGCATATCCTAGAACAATTGATTTTAAACGTTTTAGAGAAATAGCAGATAAGTGTGGTGCAGTATTGTGGGTAGATATGGCACATATTGCTGGACTTGTTGCGGCTGGATTACATCCTTCACCAGTTCCCTATGCAGATGTTGTAACTTCAACAACGCATAAAACGTTGAGAGGACCTCGTGGCGGATTTATTTTAGCGACAGAAGAAGCAAATAAGAAATATAACTTTAATAAAGCAGTATTCCCTGGTACACAAGGTGGACCATTAGAACATGTTATCGCAGCTAAAGCGGTATGTTTTGGAGAAGCATTGAAACCAGAATTTAAAGAATATCAAACACGTCTGGTTGAAAATTGTGCAGCTTTAGCCGAAGCTTTAAACAAATATGGTTTCAAACTTGTGTCTGGCGGTAGTGATAACCACTTAGTACTAGTTGACCTTACAAATTTCGGTATTACTGGTAAGTTCATGCAAGCAGCATGTGATGAAGTGAATATTACTTTAAATAAAAACAGTATTCCGAATGAACCATTATCCCCATTTGTAACAAGTGGAGTTCGTATTGGTACTGCCGCAATTACAACAAGAGGTTTTGTGAAAGAAGACATGGATGCAATTGCGGAATGTCTATACTTAGTCGCAAGTGATTTTGAAAATAATAAAGAAAAGGTTAAAGAAAAAGTAAAGGTTTTAACTGATAAATATCCTTTATATGAATGATGGAAGAAATAATTCTTCCATTTTTTAATAGTTTGTATTATAATACTTTCGACAAGTTATGACGAAAGTGGATGAATTGAAAATATCAAATATGAATAAGATTCGTAAATATTTTTACGAGAATGAAATACTGACAAAGAATGATCTTCATGAAAAAAGTGGGATTTCTTTAGCAGGGTGTACGAATGTTCTACAAGAACTATTATTGCGTCAAGAAATAATACAATTAGAAGATGCAGATTCTACAGGTGGAAGAAAGTCAAAACAATATTGTTTGAATGCTGAATATGCGTATTTATTAAAAATGATTGTTTTGAAAAAGAAAGATCATGAAGAAATAAGAACGGTATTATGTAATTTAAGAAATCAAATCATTCATGAAGAACATCAAATAAAAGATAATATTGATACAAAGGATATTTTACATGTCATTCATAGCTATCAAAAATATCCAATAAATTGTATTTTAATGAGTATTCCAGGTGTTTGTGTGAATGGCTATATTTCAATTTGCGATTGTTATGCATTACAAAATCATCATTTAATAGATGAAATAAAAGCTATTAGCGATATTCCAGTCATCATTGAAAATGATGTGAATACAAGTGTCATTGGAATCCAAGCATTCCAACCTAAAATACAAAATTGTGCATTTATCTATCAACCTACAAGAGATTATTTAGGATGTGGCATATTGATTGAAGGAAAGCTATACAATGGTTTTCAACATCGAGCAGGAGAATTGAGATACTTACCAGATTATTCCGAACAAGAACAAACTATCGTACAAGCGAAAGATCCAAAACGATTTTTAGTTAATCGTATACAAGTTATTCAAGCTGTATTAGATCCACAAATGATTGGATGGTGTTCTGATTATGTGAAGGAAGAAATTGATTTGCAAGGTATCACAATCAAACAATTTCAAGATATGAATGCATTAATTGATAGGGGATTGTTTAGAATTGGAATCAAATACATAGTAGAACATGGAGGAGAAAAATATGTACGCTGATTATCATTTACATTGTGAGTTCTCGGATGATTCAAATGAACCAATGGAGAATCAAGTTAAAAGGGGCATTGAACTAGGATTAGATGAGATGTGTTTTACGGATCATGTGGATTATGGAATTAAAAGAGATTGGAATGATCCAAGAGGTATTGTAACAAGACATGCCATTGAACATGGAGAAGAAGTGGATCTTGTTTTAGCGAATGTGAATTATCCTGAATATTTTAAGAAATTAAAAGAAATGAAACAAGTATATGGAAATCAAATTAGAATCAAACAAGGTCTTGAATTTGGAATTCAATCTATTACTGTTTCTGATTATGAAAATTTATATAAAAAGTATTCAGATGAATTGGATTTTGTTTTGTTTTCAATGCATCAAGTGAATAACTTGGAATTTTGGTCACAAGATTTTCAAAAGGGTAAAACACAAAAAGAATACAATGATGATTATTATCAAGAAATCTATAAAACAATGAAGATGTTTAAGCATTATTCTTGTTTAGCACACCTAGATTTATTAGCACGTTATGATGAAAATGGTGTTTATCCTTTTGAAAAAGAAGAAGAAATCATCGCTGAAATCTTAAAACTAGCGATTCAAGATGGAAAAGGTATTGAAATCAATACTTCTAGTTGGAAGTATGGCTTAAAAGATACACAACCAAGTCGCGCAATTTTAAGACTCTATAAAGATTTAGGTGGAAAGATTATCACAGTTGGTTCAGATGCACATAAAACAGAATATCTAGCAGATCATATAAAAGATGCATATGAAATTCTTAAGAATGAAATTGGTATTACAGAAATTTGTACATTTGATAAGATGCAACCAACATTTCACACAATATAACTAAGATATCTGGGTGGATTTGTGATAGGATAGTATTCCGAAAGGATGAGATTATGGAAAACAAAGTCAGAGGGAAAGGAATACGTCTTACCAAAGGTGAATCTGCATTAGATGCAATGAGAAAAAGAGTTCCGCATTGGATCCACGATACAAAAAAAGACGAACATTACATGAATGGCATTGTTTATTTGCCAAGCTGTACATGTTCGGAATGTGGATTTCATTCTTCTAGAGAAAAGGAAATTTGTCCGCATTGTGGAAAACAAATGCATTCATTAAAAGGGGTTTATTAATAGAGTGCAGCTAATATAAAAGCAATCACTAAAATGAGAAGAGAAGGATAAAGAAATTTATTCTTCTCTTTATAATATGTATAGTTTTCAGAAATATTGTCACTAGAATTCAACATTTCATGATTCTTAAATCTTTTTAAATCAATAGATCTTTTATCAATGATCTTTCCTTTTTGTCCCCAAAGTATAACAGCAATCATGAAATATAACATTCCCATGATTGTAATGCCATCAATAAAATGAACATAAAATGGTCCATAAACCAAACCATAGATTACACTAGCGATAATCGCAATGCCATATAAAATGAAGGCATGTTTTGAAAATAAGTTTTCTTTAATTTTTTTCATAGCATTATTGTACACTCTGAAAAAAAGGTTTCAAGAAGAAAGATTGTTTGTGTTATGATGTAAGCGTTTTTAGGAGAGATAGAATGACATTAGAAAAGAAAAAAGGACCGACAATGCGTTATGGGTTCTTACAGGCTGGATTTTGGATCGATTATTTGATTATTTCGAACTTTGCGGCGCTGTTTTTAGAAGGAAGAGGTTTTACTTCTGGTCAAATTGGAATCCTTGTTTCTGCGGCGAGTTTGATTAGCTGTGTATTAGCACAATTTATAGGTACATTCGCGGATAAAAGTGAAAAAGTACCTTTGAAATATTACATGATTCTTTTGTTTGCGGTATGTGTTATTTCATTTTGTGGATTGATTTTTTTACCACATGAATTTATACCAACACTTGTATTTTATTTAACTGCATATAGTATTCAAGCTGCAATATCACCACTATTGAATAGTTTGTGTCTGCAGTTTACGAATAATGGGTACGATATTAATTTTGGATTAGCGCGTTCTATGGGCTCTTTAGGATATGCGATTGCGGCATATTTTATGGGGATGATAACGAGTCAATTTGGTAGTGAAATCATATTGCCAATTTATATTGTAATCTATGTGTTATTGATTCTATTATTAATCGTATTTCCTGTACCTCAAAAAGATCAAAATGCACCAATTATTGCAGGAAATCAATTGTTGGATGAAGAACCATCATCGATGAAAGAATTCTTTTCAAAATATCATCGTTTCTTAGTTTTGATGATTGGATTTATCTTTTTATGGTTAATGAATAATGTTGTTGGTACTTATATGATCTACTTTATTAAAGATCTAGGTGGTACTTCTGCAGAAATGGGAACGACATTATTTGTGATGGCAATTTCAGAAATACCGGCGGTAATGTTTGGCTCAAATATCATGTCTCGCATTGGGGCACCAGCGATGTTGAAGATTTCGGCTTTTGGTGGTGTTTTAAAAGCATTCTTATTTTTTATCGCACCAAACTTACAATTCTGGATATGGTTGAATATTTCACATCTTCTTTTATCTGGTTTTTATCAAGTCTCAGCAGTTTATTATGTATATTCCATTGTTGGAAAGAAAGATATTGTAAAGGGACAATCGTTGCTTGGAATTGCCACAACTGGTATTTGTCCAATGTTAGCGAGCTTGTTAGGTGGATATTTATTAGAAGTTGTTTCGCTAAAGACGATTTTATTGATAGGTGTTATTGTGAATGCAATTGCGTTTGTTATTATTTGGATTGCGACAGATCCAAATCGATTCAAGAATGAGAAATATTCTTGAGATTTGGCTTAATGATGCTAGTTTTAGATATTCTTTAAAGAGAATGCGTGATATAATACCAATGTTATTGGAGGAAAGAATATGGCTTTTCAGAAATTAAAAGATTTTATTGCACCATTAGATGAAGATGATGAAGAATATGAAGACGATGAAGAAGAACAAGTTCTTCAATATAAAGAAAGCGAAACAAAACCAGTTTCTACTTATGAAGCTACAAAGACTTCTGTAAATACAATTCCATCAAATGCTTCCATGGTTTTATTTGAACCAAGATCATTTGAAGAAGCAGAAGAAATCGCAAAACACTTAAAGAATAGAAGAGCATGTGTTGTAAATCTACATCGTTTACAAAGAGATTTCGCACAAAGAACGATTGATTTTTTAACAGGTGTTGTATTTGCATTAGATGGTTCTATTCAAAAGATAGGACATAATGTGATTCTTTGTACACCAAAGAATGTCAATGTAACAGGTGATATTTCATTAGAAAGTGATGATGACTAATCAAGATGAATATGCATCATTGATTGCACATTTACAAGACTTACAAGACAAAAGCATGACATGGCATAAAACCATGTCATCTTCTTTTTTGAATGAGGAAGAATTGGCACATGTTAGTCGGTATTTTCCAGAAAGCAATCAAATTTGTTATGAGGGTGGTTATCCAAATGCCCGCAAGAAAAAAATCATTTTTGTGTGGGATGAAGAATACGATGCAGATATTACTTGTATTTCCACAAGGATTGATCAAAGATTTCGAAAAATAGGACATCGAGATGTTTTGGGTGCATTAATGCATTTACAAATTGATCGACATTCTTTTGGGGATTTTTGGATCGATGAAAATAGAATTTTTATTTATACTAGTTTAGCTATGGCTAGATTTCTTTGTGAAAATTTCACAAAAGTAAATCAATTAAGTGTTCATTTTGAAGAAATTCAACAAAGACCAGAACAAATTTTTCAAACAAAGAAAATGACATGTATTATCGCAAGTGAAAGATTGGATGCAATCGTAGCTGGTCTAACACATTTGTCTCGTCAAAAAGCAAAAGAAATGATCTTACAAGGTCTTGTACAAGTGAATCATATCGTGCTTGAAGCACCTGATAAGATGTGCGATAATAACGTTACGATTTCTATTAGGGGAAAAGGTAGATTTCGATATCTTGGTGTTATAAAAAAAACCAAAAGTGATCGTCTCCTAGCAGAATTCGAAGTGAGTATATAGGAGGAATCATGAGCAATCAGAAACCGACTTTCAGAGTCATGAAAAATGGATATGATCGTTTTGCGGTTGATGATGCGATTGACCAATACGCTTTGCAGGTGGAACAACTCCAAAAAAAATTGGAATTGTACCAACAACAACTTGTCGAAACGACACGTTCTTTAGAAGATTTAAAACAAAGATATCAACAAATACTCACAACTGAGCAGTCACGAAAAGAGGCTGCAGAAAATATCGCAAGGTTATCGTTAAGAGAAGCCAATGAAATTATATCAACAGCACAGAAAAATGCGGATGAAATCGTAAAAGAAGCAATTTCTACAGCACGATTGATATTAGTTGATTTAAGTAAGTTATATTCACAAGCTGGAGATGTAAAAAGCGATATGCGTAAGCAATTAGAAGATATGCTTACACAATTAGATGATTTCAGAATTCCTCAAATGCCTGATATGAGATGGTTAGAGGATGCGGAATCTAAACTGCGTTGATTGAGGACGCGCCTTAAAAATAGTGCTTTATTAGAGAGTTGCGGTTGGTGCAAAGCAACAAGTTACATTCTTAAGTGACATCACCTCATGAACAGTCGTATATCCTGCGATAAAGGATCTAACAAGTGTATGTATAGAAACAATATACATAAACTAAGGTGGTACCGCGCATTATGCGTCCTTAGAAATGAGGACGCTTTTTATATGGTGTCCTAAAAAGGAGAAAAGAAGATGGATTACAAACAAACTTTACACATGCCACAAACAGATTTTGAAATGAGAGGTAATTTGGCTAAGAAAGAACCTGGCATTTTAAAACAATGGGAAGAAAGCAATTATTATCAAAACATTTTAAAACATCATGAAGGAGAAAAAGCATTTATTCTTCATGATGGTCCTCCATACGCAAATGGTAATTTACATGCAGGTACAGCGATGAACCGTTCTATCAAAGACTTCATCGTTCGTTCTCATGCAATGTTAGGATTCTACACACCATTTTTCCCTGGTTGGGATACACATGGTCTACCTACAGAAAACGCAATCCAAAAGTTAGGCGTTGATCGTAAGAAGATTACTGCAGCTGAATTCCGTGCAAAGTGTGATGAATTCGTTCATACACAAATTGAACAACAAATGGCTACAGAAAAGCGTTTAGGACAAATCGCAGATTATGAACATCCATATATTACTTTATTGCCTGAATTTGAAGAAAGACAAGTTAAGACTTTCGGTAAGATGGCAAGTGAAGGAATGATTTTCCAAGGATTAAAGCCTGTTTATTGGTCTCCATTTAATGAAACAGCTGTTGCGGATTCTGAAATCGTATATCGTGATGTAAAAGATGCAACGATTTATCTTGCTTTCCAAGTAGCAGATGGTAAAGGTGTATTAGATTCAGATGATTATTTTGTTATTTGGACAACAACTCCATGGACAATTCCATCTAATATGGCAGTTTGTTTAAATGAAGCATATGATTACGCTGAAGTACAAACAGAAAAAGGAAAACTTGTATTTTTAGCGAAGTTCGTTGATCAATTACTTGCAAAGTTCGGTTTAGAAAACCAAGGTATTCTTAGAACATTCAAAGGAAAAGAACTAGAAGGTGTTACATATCATCATGTAGTCTTAGATAAAGAATGTCCTGCATTATTAGGAAATCACGTTACAGATGAAGATGGTACTGGTGTTGTTCATACAGCTGGTGGTCATGGTTTAGATGACTATATGGTATGTATGAAGTATGGTATGGCACCAATCAATACAGTTGATTACCAAGGTAATATGAACAGTGAAGCTGGTAAATATGAAGGTATGTTCTTTGAAGATTGTTCTAAAGCAATCATTCATGATATGAATGAAAAGGGCTGTTTATTAGCTGTTGAAAGTATTGTACATAGTTATCCACATGATGACCGTTTAAAGAAGAAAGTCATCTTTAGAGCTGTAAAACAATGGTTCTGTTCTATTGATAAGCTAAAACCACAACTTCTTGATGAAATTGATAATAAAATTAAATGGCATAACTCTTTTGGACAAAAGAGAATGCATAATATGATTGCGGATAGAGGAGACTGGTGTATTTCTAGACAAAGACTATGGGGTGTACCAATTCCAATCATCTATAATGAAGATGGTTCTCCAATCATGGAAATGGATGTATTTAATCATATTGCGGAATTATTTGGTAAATATGGTTCTAACTATTGGTTTGAACATGAAGCGAAAGATTTATTACCAGAAGGTTATACAAACGAAAAATCTCCAAATGGAAATTTCACAAAAGAAAAAGATATTATGGATGTTTGGTTTGACTCTGGATCTTCTTGGAATGAATTGAAAGCAAGAGGATATGATTATCCTTGTGATCTATACTTTGAAGGTAGTGATCAATATAGAGGTTGGTTCAACTCTTCCTTGATCGTTTCTACTGCAGTTAATGGAACAGCTCCATATAAAGAAGTTCTTTCTCATGGTTATGTTGTTGACTCTAAGGGTGAAAAGATGAGTAAATCTGTTGGTAATGTTGTAAATCCAATGGATATCATCAATGTAAATGGTGCAGATGTATTTAGATTATGGGCAATGACAAGTGACTTTAAAGAAGATTTAAAGTTAGGCCCTAGTAATGTAAAACAAGTTTCTGATCAATATAGAAAGATTAGAAATACATTCCGTTTCTTACTTGGTAACATCAATCCAACAGATTTTGATCCTAAGAAAGATATGGTATCTTATGATGGATTAGAAGCTGTAGATCAATACATCCTTGTGAAATTAAATGATGTTGTTAAAGAAGTTCGTAAGGATTGTGAAGAATATGATTATGTTGATGCTTCTAAAGTGCTAACAAATTTCATGGTAAATGAATTATCTTCTTATTATTGTGATTTCACAAAGGATATTCTTTACTGTAACGCAAAGGATGATACAAGAAGAAGACAAGTACAAACAGTTTATTGGCAGTGTACAGATGCATTGGTAAAATTATGGGCACCATTCTTATGTTATACAACAGAAGAAGTTTGGACACATTTCAATAATGATGAAGCTGAATCTGTTCATTATTGTCATTTCCCAAATGTTCAACAATTCGCAAATGAAGAAAGCTTAAAAGAACAATTCAATGATTTATTGAATATCAGAGCTGATGTTATGAAAGCTTTGGAAGAAAGCAGAAGTGAAAAGACAATTGGTACAGCGCAAGAAGCTGAAGTACAATTAAGTTTAGAAGCAACAGATGCTGAAAAGCTAGAAAAGGGACTCAATGGTAACTTAGCACAATGGTTGATCGTTTCTAAGGCAACTGTAACAGTCGCAAGTGAAAGAAGCGTTAAGGTCGTTAAGGCAAGTGGTACAAAGTGTCCAAGATGTTGGAATTATTCTGAAGAAGCTGATGAGAATGGACTATGTCCAAGATGTCAGGCTGTAATGGATAAGGAAGGCGAATAATAATGGAAGAAGAGGTATGAAGATATCTCTTCTTTTTTTGTGAAAAAAACAGAAAGGCAATCATCAGTCTTTCTGTTTGATATAGTGATATTCATTTTTGAAGAAAATGATACATAGGATCGAAACAATGATTGCACAGATTTCTGCACTGACTGCAGATAACCAAATACCATCTTTTCCGATGATCACAGGTAATAATAATACAGTACTTGATTGAAAGATCAATGTTCTTAAAAAAGAAATTAACGCGGAAATCTTACCATTGTTTAAAGCTGTAAAGAATGCAGAAGTCATAATATTGATTCCTGCTGGAGCGAACATGACAGAAAATAGAATGAATGCATGTTTGGTTAATTCAAGTAATGTATTGTCATATCCAACAAATAGATGCGCAATGAAACCAGAAGCTAAATTCGCACAAATTGTTAATAGAATTCCAGAAACAATAATTAAGACATAACTTTTTTGGAACATATTTTGGATTTCTGAATCATTTTTTGCGCCATAATGGTATGAAATGATTGGTGAAGATCCTATTGTATATCCTAAATAGATCGCTACAAATACATATTGTACATACATTAATACACCATATGTTGCAATTCCATTTTCTCCAAAATATTTCATTAATTGAAGGTTATATAACATAGAAATCAAAGAAGATGAAATATTACTCATGAGTTCTGAAGCACCATTACTACTCGCTCTAAAAACAACATCCATTTCTATATTTGTTTTCACAAGAGATAATCTTGAGCTATTTTTTCTCATGAAATAAATGATTGGAAAGATTCCACCAATACATTGAGAAATAGCAGTCGCACTAGCAGCACCAACAACACCCCAAGGTAGTATTCCGACGAAAATGAAATCTAAGACCATATTTGCGCATCCTGCCGCAATCGTTGTATATAGACCTAGTTTTGGTTTTTCTGCAGTAATAAAAAATGCTTGGAACAAGTTTTGTAACATGAAAGGAACATTGAATATCATATTGATTCTGCCATACGTGATACAATCTTGTAACATGTTATCGGATGCACCTAATAAGCGTGCTATTTGTGGGGTGAAAATATAACCGAAAATGGAAAGAATCGCTCCAAATACAATTGTTGCGTAAACAATCATTGTAAAGTAACGATTTGCGTTTTCTTCATCTTTTTGACCTAGTTTTAAAGAAACAAGTGCAGATCCTCCTGTTCCAAACATAAAGCCTAATCCAGAAGTAATCATAATAAATGGCATAATAAGATTAACTGCAGCGAATGCAGTTTTTCCTGCATAGTTCGAAACAAAGAATCCATCTACAACACCATAGATTGATGTAAATACCATCATGACAATTGAAGGAAAAACAAATCGTAATAATTTTTTATAAGTGAAGTGATCAGATAGTTGTATCTTCATGATTTGTACCTTCACTTTCTAATAAATCAATGTATTTTTGTGTCAATGCAATAAATTGATTTCTTTCTTCTTCACTGAAAGATTTAAATACATTGATTTCATCTTGAATTACGACTTTAACAGTTTTCTCAGCTAATTCTTGTCCTTGTTTTGATAAAATATATAATTTTTTATTTCCATTTGTTTCTTGTAATAAAATCATATTTTCATCTATTAATTTATGAATTGCAGAATGGATTGTTTGTTTAGGAAATGTTAAATATCGCATTAATTCACTTTGCGCTAATGGTCTTTGTTCTTCTGTTAATGCATATAAGATCCAGAATTGACATTCTGACATGTTATATTGTTTCACAATGGTGCGATAAACACCTGTCATTTTATTGTATAACTCATTGTATTTATGATTAGTTTGTAATGCGTCCATAAATATCTCCTTGTCTGATATCGGACAATATTATAAGTACGAAATCAGACAAAGTCAAATGATATCATAAATGATAATGATTTTTATTATCCATAATTTGTTGGATCGTTTTAGTTAAGAAAGATTCATTTTCTTTTAAATGAACAGAATGAAAAATGATGAATCAAGATCGTATTTTAGAAGTATCTGATGCATTTTGGAATGCAAT